>JAJYAH010000656.1 GCA_021779635.1 Pseudomonadota bacterium
CTGCGCTTTTTAGATTTCCTTGCGCTGCATTGCCCCGGCAATATGATCCGCCTGCCTGATGGCAAGTGCGACGATGGTCAGGGTCGGATTGCAGGCAGCCCCGCTGGTGAACTGGCTGCCATCCGAAACAAACAGGTTCTTGATATCGTGGGTCTGGCCGAACTTGTTGACGACGCCGTCCCTCGGCTTGGCGCTCATGCGGTTGGTGCCCATGTTGTGCGTGCTGGGATACGGCGTGGTCGGATAGGTCACGGTCGCACCGACCGCCTCATAGACGGCGGAGCCCTGCTTGTAGGCATGATCGCGCATCGCGATATCGTTGGGGTGGTCGTCATAATGCACGCTCGCGACCGGCAGGCCGAACTTGTCCTTGGCTTTCGGATCGAGCGTAACCCGGTTGGTCTCCTGCGGCATGTCCTCGCCGACCAGCCACATGCCGGCCATGCGCGGATATCCCTCCATCGCCGCGGTGAACGGGCGACCCCAGGCGCCGGGATTGAGGAATGCGGCCATGAAGGGCAGACCAAGCGATAGGGTCTCCATCTCGTAGCCGCCCATGAAGCCGCGCGACGGATCGTGCCGCGCCTCGTCACGAATGATGCCGGCCATGGTCGTGCCGCGATACATGTGGACCGATTTGTCGAACACCGCATAGACGCTGCCGGTCATGTGCCGCATGTAGTTGCGGCCGACCTGTCCCGAGCTGTTGGCCAGGCCGTCGTTGAACATGCTGGAGGCGCTGTTGAGCAGCAGCCGCGGGCTTTCGATCGAGTTGCCGGCGACGGCGACGACACGCGCCTTCTGGCGTTGCGTCTTTCCCGCCTCGTCGGCATAGACGACGCCGGTGACCTTGCCGGACGCGTCATGTTCGATCTTGAGCGCCATGCTGCTCGGACGAACTTCCAGATTGCCGGTCGCCTCGCCTTTCGGGATTTCGGTGTAGAGCGTCGACCACTTGGCGCCGGACTTGCAACCCTGGAAGCAGAAGCCGATCTGCTGGCAGGAACCACGGCCGTCGCGCGGTTCGCTGTTGATCGCCATCCGGCCGGTATGGACTTCCTTGTAGCCGAGCTTTCTGGCGCCGGCTTCCATCACCTTGAAATTGTTGTTGCCCGGCAATCCCGGAATATTGTTGGTGCGGGTGACGCCCATCTTGTCCTCGGCCTTGGCGTACCATGGCTCCATTTCAGCGAGCGTGATCGGCCAGTCGAGCAGGTTGGCGCCGGGCACATTGCCATAGGCGCTGTGGATCCTGAATTCGTGCTCGTCGAATCGCAGCGAGGCGCCGGCCCAATGCACCGTCGATCCGCCGACCGATTTGACGATCCACGCCGGCAGATTGGCGAAATCCTTGGCGACCCGCCAGCTGCCCGAGGTCGTGCGCATATCGGTCCACGCCAGCTGCGTGAAACTCTCCCACTCATTGTTGATGAAATCCTGCAGCTCGGTGCGCGGACCAGCCTCAAGGATCACGACCTTGGCGCCCTTCTGGGCGAGTTCGTTGCCGAGCGTTCCGCCTCCGGCGCCGGAGCCCACGATTACAACAACACCATCGTCATTCAGATCGAATTTTGTCATGTGATGTCCTCCCAACCGATGTTCTGCCCGACGTCCTCAGACTTTCGGCAGCCAGTCGATGTCGTTGAAACCGCGCTTGATGTAGCCGCCGTGCTCGGCGGAGGAGCCCTCGTAGCCGAACTTCGGCCACAGCTCTTCCTGGTTGTAGAGCGAGACGACGAGATCCGAGCGAAGCTTCTTGAAGAAATCGGTTTGCTCGATGCCCTGCAGCAGCACGATCCGGTCGGCCTCCCACGGCACCTGGGCGTAGGCCGCGTTGTGCCGGTCCCGCGCGTCCTGATCGAGGCGGCGGACGCCGTCCTCCAGCAGGGTCTTGACCGCCGGATCTTTCGCGGCCTTGCCATCCCACGGCTTGATCGCGGTGATGTAGTAGCTGTCGACGAGGAAATCGTGCGGATAGATGTCGCGCGCGACCTTGACCAGGGTCTTCAGGGTCGATGGCGCCAGTGCGGTCGCATCGTCCGCCCACGCATCCTCGATGGTGAGCCCGGCGCTGGTGGCGACGGCCACCACAGGCGCCGCCGCGGCTGCGCCCTGCAGAAAGATCCGGCGGCTGTATTTGCTTCGACGATCAACCTCTCTCATGAGCTTCCTCCATTGAATCGTTGTGGTCGATTTGCGATTAGCCGAAGCGTCCACCCTTCTGAATCACTTCGATCTTGTAGCCGTCGGGGTCGGCGACAAAGAAAAACCGCGCCAGCGTCGCCCCGTCATGCCTGAAATCGCGCAGCGGTCCCGGCGACAGTTTTTCCTGTTCGAAGCGCGCGTGCTCGGCATCCAGATCGTCAACCACCACGGCGAGGTGGCCATAGCCGTCGCCTGGAACATAAGGCTGCTTGCGATCGAAATTGACCGTGAGTTCGAGCTCGAACGGCGAAGACGGATGGCGCAGGTAAATCAGGGCGAAATCCTGAAAGACAAGCCGGTCGGCGATTTGCAGCCCAAAGGCGCGCGCATAGAAATCGAGCGACTTCGCTTCATCGAGCACGCGGATCATCGAGTGAACCGGCTTTGCCATTCAGTTCAATTCCCTAAGATAGGCAATGATCGCTGCGCGCGTTTCCGCCTTCGGCTGCCGATAGGCCATGACGGCGGTGGGAATGACGGCCTGCGGATTGGTCAGCCACACGTCGAGCCTGCCTTCGTCCCAGACGAAATTGGCTTGCGCAAAACCTGCCGAATAGTGGAAGCCGTCGAGTTTTCCAGCCTGCCGGCCGATCACCTTGAACAGCGACGGCCCCTGCCGCTGCGGATCGGAAAGATTGTTGGTGTGGCAAGTGGCGCATTGCTGCTTGAAAAGCGCCGCGCCATCCGGCGGCTTCGCCGGCGGCGGAGAGATTTGTGCCGCCGCGAATTTGGCGGCCAATATCGCGCCGCAAATTCCCAGCCCGATTTCAGGTGCCGAACGCGATTTTCTCATCAACGTCTCCGTTGGCGCGAGCCAAGCTTTAGGCCATCGCAACCAGGCGGTGGTAGTAGCGGGCTGTTTCGCAAGGATTAAAAAGCAGCGGCAGGATCAGGGCGCGCCCATCCGATCCCCGAATGCTGCGTTGCACGTATCGGAAGCGACCGGCGTGCGGGGCAGGATAGACGCGGCAATGGAGACTGCGCACCGCGCGCAGCCGGCGTTGACGAGAAAGTGTAACGCCATGGAGTGGGCTTTTGGGCTAATTGGCAAACGCATGCGCCCGGTCACGGCATGCATTGTTGTCACATCGCTTTGGGAGGATCCAATGATAGCGCTTTCGCACCGACGTCTCGCGTCAACTCTTGGCCTGCTCCTGTTTCCGGTCGCGCTGGCCTGCTCGCCAGCCTATGCGGACGGCACTCCGGCGCGCGTGCGTGGCTCCGTGGTCAGCCTCGACGGCTCAAAACTCGTCGTGCACGCCAAGGACGGCAAGGACGTCTCGGTCGACCTCGCCGACAAATTTACGGTGCTGGCCGTCGTGAAGTCGTCGATGGCGGATATCAAACAAGGCACGTTCATTGGCACCGCGACTGTCACGCAACCCGATTCGACCCTGCGATCCCAGGAAGTTGTTGTATTCCCGGAAAATCTGCGCGGCTTTGGCGAGGGCCATTACCCCTGGGACCTCGGTTCCAAGAGCATGATGACAAATGCGACGGTCGCCAATGCCGTCAAGGGCGTCGACGGTCAAACCGTGACGGTGACCTATAAAGGCGGCGAGAAGACGATCGACATTCCCGACAATGTGCCGGTTGTTGCGCTTGTTCCGGCCGACAAGGCCGACATTACGCCCGGCGCCATGGTGTTCGTGCCATCCGTCCGTCAATCGGACGGCTCCCTGACCAGCGGCGCCGTGCTATTCGGCAAGGACGGCGTGGTCCCGCCGATGTAGAGCCGGCGGCCCTGCTCGCGTGAGAACGCTTGCCGGACAAGCCTGCTCGGCCGCGAGAGCAGGATGCACTAGATTTCGACCTGGTCGGCCGGCTGATGCTTGCCGGGCGCTCCGCCGGCCAGGCTGGCGAAATCGATCTTTGCGATCTCGATGATGGCATTGGTGCGGCTGAAGACGCCTTGTGCTCTTCCCGATCATGCGCAGCGTCTTGGTCGCACCGCGTCATTCGATGTCCGCCGTTATCGCATTGGACCGATCGCAATATAGTTGGACGAACGGGTTGGCGGAAGCTCGAACCCGTACGTCGCGCTGGTCGCCAGGGAACTGGCGGCGGGGTCCGGCACCGGCGGCGCCTTTTGCGCCCTACGACTTAGTAAGTCCTTGCATCATCGCAGCTATTGATGATCATAGCGAATGCGCCGACAACCAATGGCGGCAAATCCACGACAGGGAGGTCGCATGGGAGGCTATGCTGCGCAGCGCGCGCCAGAGCGGGTTCGACATGGAACCGATGCCGCCGCCTCGAACCTCGGCCGATCGGTCCTGGTCGACGGATGGCCGCGGGGCCCCGCGATTGGTCCAAACTGAGCAGTCAGGCATCCGATGGA
>JAJYAH010000039.1 GCA_021779635.1 Pseudomonadota bacterium
AGAGTTCGGCGCACTGGCCGCCGATCTTGTCGAGGATGTCGACAAGATGCGCCTTCATGTCGAGCAGGCCCAGTTCGAAAACGGCAAACAGTCCGCACGGGCCCGCGCCGATAATCAGCACATCGGTTTTGATCGCTTCGCTCATATCGCTTCTTTTCGGTTGAACCATGCCGGCTGGCCTGGTGCGGCGGAATTGGCTGCGCCTGTCTAGCCAACGCGGCGGTTGGAGGAAAGCCATAAATGGGCCGCCGGCCAGCCCCGCAACCCCTTGCCGGCGTTTGCGAACTCGGCTGTAAGGACAAGAAAATCCGGAGATCCCGCCTGTGAATGCAACCGTCCGTCCCGATTCAACCCCGCGCCTGGAAGATTTCCCCTACCGGCTGTCGGACAATGTGCGCTTTGCCGATCTCGACCCCAATCAGCACGTCAACAACGCGGTCTATGCGACCTATTTCGAAACCGGCCGCGTGACGCTGATGAAGGATCGCAGCTTCGGGCTGATGCCGGAGGGCCTCGCCTGGATGCTGGTGCGACTCGATATCCATTTTCGCGCCGAGCTGCGCTGGCCAGGCACCATTGAACTCGGGCTCGGCGTGGCGAAGCTCGGACGGACCTCGGCGACCTTCGATCAGGTGGTGTTCTCGGAGGGCAAATGCGTGGCATCGGCGCAATCGGTCAATGTGCTGATCGGCGAGAGCTCGCGCAAACCGACGCCGCTGACCGCCGAGATCATCGAGAATTTCCAGCGCTGGCGGCGGCGCGGCATCGACGGAATCTGAAACCTGCGATGGCGACCGGCGGGTGCGCCATTCGCCTCGCTCTCACGTGAGATCTTGGCTTGAGATCCTGGCTTGATATCCTCTCGCGATCTCGGCTTAAGCCTGCCGCTCCGGCGTCGTCACCACGAGACCGTCGAGTTCGTCGGTCACCTTGATCTGGCAGGACAGCCGCGAATTCGGCCGCACGTCGAAGCCGAAATCCAGCATATCCTCCTCCATCGGGGACGGACCTCCGACCTTCTCGCGCCACGCCTCATCGACATAGACGTGGCAGGTCGCACAGGCGCAGGCGCCGCCGCATTCGGCTTCGATCCCGGGAATTCCGTTGCGGATCGCCGCTTCCATCACGGTGGCGCCGTTTTCGACGTCAATAGTACGGGTTTCGCCGTTATGGTCGACAAAGCTGATCTTGGCCATGATTGCTCGTGCTGCCGGAAGAGATTTAGGAGGGGTCCGGGCAGTCCTATAACGGGTCGATCCGCTCCGCGCTAGCGGTTGGCGAGAAAACCTGCGTAGCGGGTCCGCCGGGCCATATCGACGGGGCCGGATCAGGACCGGTGCAGGATCTCGTCGATGGCCGTGCGCGCGCCCCCCACCGCATCGGTGAGTTCATCGAGCGCCTCGGACGGGTCGTCCCCCTGCTGCAGCACGGCTTCCAGAAGTTCGGCGGCTTCGGCGACACGAAATGCACCGATCGCGCGGGCTGAGCCTTTCAGCGTATGCACCAGCGCGCGCTTGTCGGAGGACGGGGCGGCGAGTTCGCGCATCAGGCGGATCGCCTGGGCCGAGAACATCGCCAGCACCTCGCGCTCGAGACTGGCGTCGCCGAGCGTCATGCGCTGAAGATATTCGGTGTCGATCGGACCGTCATCGGGAGCGAGCGGCGGCGATGGCATCCAGTCAATCCGTTCCAGATGAAGCGGCATGGCGATAGCCCAATTCTTCCTCCGCCGTCGTGGCGGCAACGAAGTTTTGGTCAGCCAATCACGAAAGTGGTTAACAGAATGTATGGCGTATTCGCCGCAAGTTCGCCTTGTTTTTGACGAAGAGCCGCCCCAATTGGCGGCATCGATCGGGAATTTTGAGGACTGGTAAGGCCTTATGGCGTCGGGCTGTTAACGATGATTAAGATTGTATTAACCGGAGCCATTTCATTCGCACGGCCTAGCCAATAGGATGTTTCCGGATGTAGCGGACAAGCCGACCCCGGGGGCCGTGCTTTCGCACCGCGCGGGGCAACGGGCCGGTTTCGAGCTTGCAAGGGCGGGTGGAGCAAGACTCAGCCGCAAGACACGACCGAATGCGTACCTGGTAAAACGAGGGCTCAGACTGAACATGGCGAACAATCCCAAAAAGGTCAAAGACCCCACAGAAGTCGCGCTTTCTGCCATTCAGGAAGCCTTGAACATCTCGGACGCGCCGGCGGCCGACAATGCGCGCCACAGCGATGCGACGCCGACAAATTCGTCTTCGCAGGACTACAACGAGGGCGCTTTCAACTTCAACGAGGGCACGTTCGATACCAGGCCCAGCGCCGATCGGCCGACCTTCGAACCGATCGAGGAGCCGCGCGCGACCCGCCGCGCCGCCAATGACGACCGCGAAACCATCGGACAGATCCTGCAGGCCATTCAAAAGGGTCGCCCTGCCCGCAGCATGTTTACGATCTTCACGGTCGTCGCCGGCATCTGGGTCGCCGGCTGCGCGCTGTTGACCATCGGCTTCCTGCCCTCGCTTCAGTCTGCGATGGGCCAGAGCGGCGGCGTATTGGTGCTGGCCGGCCTTGTCGCCCTGTTCTGCGTACCGGTGGCGCTGTTCTACTTCCTCGCCAGCCTCGCCTGGCGCAGCCAGGAAATGCGGATGATCGCGCAGTCGATGGCACAGATGGCGATCCGTTTTTCCGAGCCCGAGGGCGCGGCCTCCGACTCGATGGTGACCGTCGGTCAGGCGATCCGCCGCGAGGTCGCCGCGATGGGCGACGGCGTCGAGCGCGCGATCGCGCGCGCCGGCGAACTTGAAACCCTGGTCGCCAACGAAGTCTCGGCGCTTGAGCGCGCCTATACCGATAACGAGGTGCGGATTCGCGCGCTGCTGCAGGACATCGCGCACCAGCGCGACAATCTGGTCGGACAGGCCGAACAGGTCCGCAGCGCCATCTCCGGCGTGCAGATCGATCTTCGCCACGATATCGCGCTGATCTCGGATGCGATCGCATCCCGGGTCGACGAGGTCGCCAAGAGCATCACCGGTGCGCTGGAGGAACGCGGCGCCCATATCACCAGCGCGCTCAGCAGCGCCGGCGACAACATGATTCTCGCGCTCGGCGAGCGCGGCGGCGACCTGCTCGACCGGCTCGAGGAAGCCAGCGCCGAAACCACGCGCGCGGTGCTCGACGCCAGCGAGCGCCTCACCACCAGCCTCAATTTCAAGACCGGGCACGTCCATGACGAGTTCGTCGATCTGGCCGACCGCGTTCATGAGATGCTGAACGAGCGGATCGACCGCATCACCAGCGAATTCGAGCAACGCTCCTCCACCATCGTCGACGGGATTTCCGACCGCACCGAGCAGGTTCACGACTCGCTGAAGAATTCCAGCGACTCGCTGCTGCTGGAGCTTGAGCTGCGCAGCGGCGATCTGGTGAGCAAGATCGATGACGCAGGCAACCGCCTCGCGACCCAGATCCTTACCAGCGGCGACAGGGCCAGCGACGCGCTGGACGTGACCGTGAACTCGCTGGTGGCCAAGGTCGTCAGCCAGACCGAAACCGCGCACGACACGCTCAGCCTGCAGATGAGCGCCTTCGACGAGCTGGTGAAGAATCAGGGCGGCGAACTTGCGGAAAAATTCGCGCGCGACAGCGGCACGCTTGGCGCCCTCATTACCCGCCACATCTCCGAATTCGATCGCACCGTGAAAACCTTCGGCGGCGACATCGTCGATCGCATGGGTCAGCGCACGCAGGATATCGCGGAAAGCCTGAAGACCTATGTCGACACCTTCGACACCCGACTGACCTCGAACGGCGGCGAGATCACCGCCTCGCTCGACCAGCGCCTGGTCCAATTCGAAACCACGCTCGGAAACCGCGTCGCCCATCTCGACAGCTCGCTCGACAGCAAGATCAAATCGTTCGACGAGTCGGTCGACGGCCGCCTCAAGACGCTGGAACAGACCTTCGATACGAGGGCGAAGTCGGTGACCGAAACCATCGACAGCCGTCTTGGCACGCTGTCGTCGTCGCTGACCGATGGCGCCGCGCAGGCGATCCACTCGATCGACTCGCGCCTCACCTATCTCACGACGTCGCTGACCGAGGGCACCGTGCAGGCGATCCAGTCGATCGATTCACGCCTGACCCACCTCACCTCTTCCGTAACCACCGGCACCACGCAGGCGATCGAGGCGATCGATTCACGCCTCGGCCAGCTCACCTCCTCCCTGACCAACGGTACCGCACAGGCGATCGGGGCGGTCGACCAGCGCATTGCCAATGTGACCGAGACCATCGATGGTCGCAGCGCCCACCTCACCGACACCATCACCGCGCGGTTCCAGGAAATCCATCAGGGCATCGAAAGCCGGGTCGGCGCGGTCGCCAGCGATATCGACGCGCGCGTCGCGCAGTTCGAGGACCTTCTTGGCTCGCGCGTGGAAGCCGTGGCCGGCCGCATCGAGAGCAGCGGGCGGCAGGCCAGCGATGGCCTGATGGCCCGCGCCGAGGAATTGTCGCTCGGAATCCGCTCCCACGTCGAGGATGCGGAACGCTCGCTGACCAACCTTGTGGTCAACACCAGCGAGACCATCCAGACCGGCGCGCGCGCCGCGCAACAGTCGTTGCTTTCGGTTTCTTCCGACGTCGGCGCACAGTTGAAGCTGACTTCGGCGGAAGTCGAGCGCGCGATCACCGCGGTCGGCACCGGCGCGGCGAACTCGATCCTGACCAGCGCCCGCGATGCGCAGGCCACCCTGGTAACGGCCTCCGCCGACGCCGCCACACAGGTCAAGACGCTGTCCGCCGAGGTCGAGCGGACGCTCTCGGCCGTCGGCTCCTCAACCGCCGGGTCGATCGTCGAAGGCGCCCGCGAGGCCCAGACCACCCTGGTCACGGCCGCTACGGATGCGGCCAACCACGTCAAGTCGCTGGCCAGCGACGTGGAGCGTTCGCTGTCGATCGCCGGCACGTCCAATGCCAATTCGATCGTCGCCAGTGCCCGCGAGGCCCAGACCACGCTTGCCACCGCCTCATCGGATGCCGCCGAACATATCAAGTCACTGGCCGCCGATATCCAGCGGTCGTTGTCGATGGCCGGAACCTCAACCGTCGAGTCGATCACCGCCGGCGCGCGCGAGGCCCAGACCACGCTCGCCACCGCCTCGTCGGATGCCGCCGAACATGTCAGGTCACTGGCCGCCGATATCCAGCGGTCGTTGTCGATGGCCGGAACCTCAACCGCCGAGTCGATCACCGCCGGCGCGCGAGAGGCCCAGACCACGCTGGTCGCCGCCTCGTCGGACGCCGCCGAACACGTCAAGTCGCTGGCCGCCGACGTCCAGCGGTCGCTGTCGGCCGTCGGGACTAGTACCGCCGACTCGATCACGGCCGGCGCGCGCGAGGCCCAGACCACGCTGGTCACCACCTCGTCGGAGACCGCCGAACAAATCAGGACATTGGCAGCCGATATTCAGAGATCGCTGTCGATGGCCGGGGCTTCAACCGCCGAGTCGCTCACCGCCGGCGCCCGTGAGGCCCAGACCACACTGGTCGCCGCCTCGTCGGAAGCCGCCAACCACGTCAAGTCGCTGGCGACCGATGTCGAGCGCACACTGACCGCGGTCGGGGCAGGCACTGCCGCCTCCATTCTCAACAGCGCGCGCGAGGCTCAGGGTTCGCTGACCACAACGTCGGCCGACGCCGCAAGCCAGATCAAGGCGATCTCCGCCGACATCGAGCGGACGCTCAGCGCGGTCACCGCCAACACCACGGACAATATTGCGACCAGCGCCCTCAATGCCCAGAACGCGCTGGTAGCCGCATCGAACGAAGTCAGCTCCAAAATCAAGTCGACCTCCACCGAAATCGAGCGCTCGGTACTCGCCGCCAGCAGCGGCTTCGGCTCGACCATGACCGGCAAGACCGACGAAATCGTCACCTATGTGCAGCAGCAGACCGATCGTCTGGCGCAGATGATCGACGGCAAGCGCGGAATCCTGGTCGAGGCGCTTGGCAGCAAGACCACCCAGTTCACCGTCGATATCGACCGCGTCACCGCGGATGCGCTGAAATCGATCGAAACACGCGGACACGCGTTCTCGCAGTCGATGATGTCGAACGGCTCCGACGTCGCGCGGACCATT
Organism: Pseudomonadota bacterium; assembly: GCA_021779635.1. Next base: position 6,138 of record JAJYAH010000039.1, read on the forward strand.
ACGTCCGCCGGCGAGCTGGCCACCAGCGCCGTCAGCAAATCGCTGAAGGACCTAGAGCAGTCCTCGCGGGCGGCGATCGACCAGTCGCGCCAGGTCTCGATCGCGGCCGTGACCGAAATGCAGGAAACCAGCAAGATCCTGCGAACCGACACGGTCGCCCTGTTCGAGCGTCTGCGCGAAGGCAATATCCTGCTGCAGGAGGTGCTCACCGGCGCCCACGACAATCTCAATTCGCTGGAACGGGCGCTGGTCACGCGCGTCGCCGACTTCGTGTCCGCCATGAACGACGTCACCGCGCGCAACGGCATCGCTACCCAGGCGCTGGAAGACCAGTTGAACGTCTTCAACGCCAAGACCTCGAAGGCGCTGGACGATCTCGGCACGCTTTCCAGCCAGTTCGATACCCACGGCCAGGCGCTGGTCGATGCCGCGGCGCTGGTCGAACAAAGCAACCGCAGCACCACCGCCTCCGTCGCCGAACGCAAGGCGGCGCTGGATTCGCTGGTGACCACGATCGACCTGCGGACCACCGATCTCGACCAGCGGCTGTCGCGCTTCACCGGCCTGCTGGACGAATCGCTGGCCGCCGCCGAAGAGCGCGCGCGGGACATCGCAAGGGTGGTGGCGGAAACCGCCGGTGCGGGCTCCGCCGCGATCAGCCGCCAGTTCGAGGCGGTCCGCGCCTCGGCCGAAGAGGAGCGCCGGCTGACCGCCGAGGCCCTGAACGAGCTCTATCAGCAGAGCACGCAGGAATCGGATGCGATGTTCAAGCAGTCGGCCGACCGGTTCGCCGCCATGGTGCAGAGCATGAAGCAGATGGCTTCGGAAATGCATCACGAGCTGGAGGCCACCCGCAACGAGCTTCGCCGCGGCGTGCTGGAAATGCCGCAGGAAGCCGCCGAGAACACCTCGCAGATGCGCAAGGTGATCGTCGATCAGATCGAGGCGCTGGCCGAACTGAACCGGATCGTCGCGCGTCACGGCCGCGGACTGGATGTTGTGAGCACCAGCCGTGCCAGCGTGCAGCGCGAGGAAGAGCCGATGCTGGCGACCGCCGGCGGACGCGCCGAGGTGCAATCGTCGCGGCCGGCGCCACGTCCGCGCGATGCCGGCAGCGCCTCGAACCTGCCGCCGCCGGACCTCGGCATGCCGGCTTCGCGACGCACCGAAGCGCCGCCGGTTTCGCCGGCGAGTGCCGACCAGGGGCGCGATGGGTGGCTTTCCGACCTGCTGAACCGCGCCGATACCGGCCCGGCCAACCAGGAGCCGCCGCGCGGCCGTCCACCGCAGCAGGCCGCCAGTGACAATCCGCTGGCGTCGCTGTCGCTCGACATCGGCCGCCTGATGGATCGCAATCTCGCCACCGAGATGTGGGATCGCTATCAGCGCGGCGAGAACAAGGCCTTCACCAAGCGGCTCTACACGCCGGCCGGCCAGAAGGCCTTCGATGAAGTCGCGCGCAAATATCGCTCCGACCGCAACTTCAAGCAGACGGTCGACCGCTACATCGCCGAGTTCGAGCGGTTGCTCGACGAGGTCGCGCGCGACGAGCGCGGTCCCGGCGTGCTGCGCAGCCATCTCGCCTCCGAGACCGGCCTCGTCTATACCCTGCTCGCGCATGCGGCGGGACGGCTCGGCTAGAGCGAGATGGCTTTTGGTAGAATCGGTTCTGCCGGCAGTCTGCTTCACCTCTCCCGCTTGCGGGGGAGGTCGACGCGCGAAGCGCGGCGGGTGGGGGAAAGCCTATCACCTTGACCCGCGCGTCTGCGGAGGCACCCTCACCCCAACCCTCCCCCGCAAGCGGGAGAGGGGGCTCGCTGCCGTTGCCTCTACGCTTCTACCTAAATTCATCCCGCGCTAGAGCCTTTTCCGTTCCGATGGAATCGGAACGGAAGCTCTGTGTCTTTATTTGAGGCGTTTTCTTTACGCGGACCGGTATCCACTTCGCTGGAAAACGCTCTGAAGCGGCAACCAGATCGTGAAATAAAAAACGGAGGCAGCGATGCCTCCGTTTTTGTTTTGGCTGAAGGAACCGGCAAGTCGAACCGGCCGGTGCCGGCGCCAAGACGTCGGACGATATCGTGACGCTCGATCTCGACTCGCGCACATTCGTCTGAAGATGAGCGGCGTAGCGATGCGTTGCGTTATCGCTTTGCGGGATCAGAGCGGATAGCCGACCAGGCGCTCGCCCTCGAACCGTTCGATATATTCGGTCATCCCGTAGCCGGTGACGCCGTCCCATGAGAACCTGGTGTGGCCCTCCGCGATGCGCGAGACCACCGTTTCGCCATCGATGTTGCGGCGATTGCGCAACGGCGCCAGCGTGACGATCTCGCCTTCGATCAGCGCGGTGCGCCGGGCGGTCCGCACGCTGATGCGGACCCGGTCGGGATCCTTTCGATCGGTCCACTCGGTCATCAGGTCCATGTCCAGCACCTCTTCGTACTCGCCATCGACCAGCAGCACGCCAAGCCGGCGCACCCGGCCCACGGCATTCGTGATCTTCAACAGCATGAATCCACGGCCCTCGCCGAGATTGGCGAGGAACAGGCGATAGAAATAGATGTTCTGCCAGAGCCGCGGACCCCAGGAATGGTCCCGCCAGCCACCGCCGTCGATCGGGAAACGTTCGTCGCCGACCTCGATCTCGCCGCGCACTGACGTATGCTGGTTGAAGTGCCCGAGCGAAAAATTAAAGCCGTACATCGGTTCGTGATCGGGCGAATCCGGAACCCCGCCATGCGCCGGCGATGCCGCCGACTGCTCGAGACGGACGGAGCCGCGGGCGCGCCGGGCCTTTTTGAACATCTGATCGGGATTGCGCAGCAAATTCGGATCGTCGAGAACGAGCAACTCGCCCGTATAAGTCATCTCCACGTCGCGAAGCGCCTGCTTCACCTGATAGCCGAGACCGCCAGCACCGAACTGCGCATTGGTCCGGATCTCGGGCCGTTGAAACTGGCAGGCGATGCGCCCGTCCGGCAGATAAAGACAGACCGAGAGCTCGGCGTAGCCCTCGTTCACCCGGTTGCCGAGGCGCATCCAGCCGCCGGCCCCGGTGCGGCGATCGAAGCCGTTGCAATAGACGCTTTCGTTGAAATGCGGTTCCGCGCTCGGGATGTGCGGATATTCGTCCTGAGCGTCCAACCGATATCCCATCGTTTCCTCCGTCGAACCTGTCCGGCGGCTTCGCCGCTCCCATTGACTCTCATTCAGGAGGATCGCGCGGTCTTTTGCAAGCATGGCCGCAAACCATTCCCCACGCCCTTTTTGGGCGAAGGATTCCTGCACAATTCGGGCGCATCGCATTGCGCGACGAGAATCTGCGCCCGAAACTAACGCGCCTTCATTGCAATGACGATCTCAATATACCCTGCTTGAAAATGACATCGTGAGCCAGCAGCAACGTCATTTTCGCGCTTCGCGCCGTTACGGCCGCCTTCGCTCCGGCGCGGGCGCCGATGCCTGCGCCGGCGTGGTGGCCGTGGTTGCCGGGCCGAACAGCAGGCGCGTCGGGTTGCGATCGAGGTTGTTCACCGCGCGGCTGATGTCGCCCAGCGTACGTCGGCCGTCGGACATCAAGGCGCCGGATCGCTTGTCGAAATCCTCGGCCAGTTCGCGGATCGATTTCACGGTCAAAAACAATTCGCCGCCGTCCTTGCCGCCGGCGAGCGTATCAAGGCCGAGCATGAGATCGTCGGCCTTGCCCATCACGCCGTCGACCTTGATCATGACGTTGTCGATCTTCTCGGAATTCCGCGCCAGCGAGGCGGTGAACGTCTCGAGATTATGCAGCGAGTTCTTCACCGCGATCTGGTTGTCGGCGACCACCCTGTTGATGTTCTGCAGCGTTCCCCGGATCGCCTCGGTGACATCCTGCAGCGCGTTCGGATCGGCGGTCAGCACCGGGATGCCATCCTCATCGAGGGGAACGCTGGGGGCGGCCTCCTCGCCGCCCTTCAGCGATATCGCGGCGACCCCGGTCAGCCCCTGGAATTCGAGTCCGACCTGGGTATCTTTGCGGATCGGGGCATTGTTCTCGATCATAGCCAGTGCGACCACGCGTCGCGGGTTGTCGAGCTTCACGGAGATCACTTCGCCTACCCGGATACCGTTAAAATTCACATTGCCGCCGTTGCGCAGGCCCGACGCCGGGCCTTCAAAGATGATGCGGATCGGGCTGCGCGCCTTGGTGGTGTGGAGGCTCTGGAACCACAGCACAAAGCCGAAAGCCGCGGCAATCACCGCCAACGTGAACGATCCGATCAGGACGAAATTCGCCCGCGTTTCCATCAAACCAACTCCGATACTAACTGCGTGGCACCAGAACCTCCGCTCCAATTCAATCGGAACCGAGACGCTAATTCCTTATCTTTGCGCGTTTTCTTCACGCGAACCGGGTATCCGCTTCGCCGGAAAACGTTCTAGCCCGGACTCCCTAACCCATGACGGCGCGGGCGCGCTTGCCGTGGAAATAGGCCCTTAGCCAGGGATGCTGCGAGGCCTGCATGTCGGCCATCGATCCTGCGGCAATGATCTTACCGTTCCCTAAAACAGCAATGCGGTCACAAGCCGTATAAAGGCTGTCCAAATCGTGGGTTACCATGAAAACAGTCAGGCCCAAAGTACGCTGCAGGGTCCGCACCAGCTCGTCAAAGTCGCCGGCGCCGATCGGATCGAGGCCCGAGGTCGGCTCGTCGAGGAAGACCAGTTCGGGATCGAGCGCCAGCGCGCGGGCCAGTGCCACGCGCTTGATCATGCCGCCGGACAGTTCCGACGGAAAACGGTCGGCGACCTCCGGCTTCAATCCGACCATGCCGAGCTTGGCTACCGTAATCTCGTCCAGCAGGCGCTGCGACACGTTGAGATATTCGCGCACCGGGAACTGGATGTTCTGGCGCACCGTCAGCGACGAAAACAGCGCGCCCTGCTGGAACAGGATGCCCCAGCGCCGCTCGACGCCGCGCCGCGCCCGCGCGTCGGCGGCGTCGAGATCGACACCGAAAACCTCGATGCGGCCGCTGGTCTTGGGCACGAGCCCGATGATGGTGCGCGTCAGCACCGATTTGCCGGCGCCGGAGGGACCGACGAAGCCGAGGATTTCGCCGCGCTTGACGTCGAGATCGAGGCCGTCCAGCACCTTGGTGGCGCCGAACTGCACCGAGATATCGCGAACCCGGATGATGGCGTCGGATATTTCAGGCGCCATCGTCACATTCCAATCGAGGCGAAAAAGATCGCAAATACACCGTCCATGACGATGACGAAGAAGATGCCCTTCACCACCGACGAGGTGGTGTGCTGGCCCAGCGATTCGGCGCTGCCCTCTACCGCGAGCCCCTCGACGCAGGCGACGATGCCGATCACCGCCGCCATCACCGGCGCCTTGATCATGCCGACCGTGAAATGATCGATCGAGATGGCGTCGCGCAGCCGCAGCAGGAAGGCCTCGGGATCGACGCCGCCATAAAGCCACGCCACCAGCCCGCCGCCATACAGCGCCGCGATGGCGCCGAGGAAGGCGAGGATCGGCAGCGCGATAATCAGCGCCAGCATCCTCGGCAGGATCAGAACCTCGATCGGATCGAACCCCATGGTGCGCAGGGCGTCGATCTCCTCGCGCATCTTCATCGAGCCGAGTTCGGCGGTGTAGGCGCTGCCGGAGCGGCCCGCCACCATGATCGCGACCAGCAGCACGCCGATCTCGCGCAGCACCAGCACGCCCAGCATGTCGACCACGAAGATATCGGCGCCGAATTTGCGGAAATGAAAAATGCCCTGCTGGGAAATGATGCAGCCGATCAGAAACGTGATCAGCACCACAATCGGCACCGCGCGCCAGCAGACCTGCTCGAGATGATGCACGGTCGAGGTCAGGCGGAAGCCCGACGGATGAAGCAGGACCCTCCCGCTGGCGGCGAGGACCGCGCCCAGCATGTCGACCAGGCCGACGATGGTCGAGCCGACGCCGACCATGCTGCGGCCGACCTGATCCAGTATCCCGGTCAGCGTGACCGACGTCGTGTCGATGGCGGGCGCCGCCTTCACCCGGCGCACCTCGTCGACCAGGCTCGAATAATCGGCGGACAGCCCGGCGATCTTGGCCTCATTGTCGCCCTGGGTCAGGTTGCGGCGCAGCCGCTCGATCAGCCAGGCCCCGAAGGTGTCGAGCTTGGAGACCTGCGAGACATCGATGAAGATATTGGGCCGGCTTCCGGTCAGCTTCTCGGCGTCGGCCACCATCTTCTCGAGCACCGGCGCAAAGCGCGCGGTCCACGAACCCGCCGCGCACAACGCAAGTCCGTTGCCCTGCGCAATGCGCTCCAATGTCGGGTCGCCGTTCACGATGCCAACTCCGGTACCTGGTCCACGCTAGTCATGAAAGGAAAAGTTCCAGCACGCCGCCCCATGTCTTGTTGAGCACATTGTCTTGTCGAACATATTGTCTTGTCGAACACATTGCCTTGTAGAGCATGCCCCTAACCAGCCATACTTGGTTGCGCCGAGCAAGCATACGGTTCAGAAATTGCCAGATTTTAAAATGACTTCCAGCGAGTTCCCGAAGCTTGACGCGCGAATCGAACGCTGGCCGATCGCCGGCAGCTTCACGATCAGCCGCGGCGCCAAGACCGAGGCGGTGACGGTGGTGGCGGAAGTCAGCCGCGGTGACCATACCGGGCGCGGCGAATGCGTCCCCTATCCGCGCTATGGCGAGACGCCGGAGGCGACCCTGGCCGCCCTGAAGTCGATGCAGGAACCCGTGGCGCGGGGACTGGACAGACAGGCTCTGCAAGCCACGCTGCCCGCGGGCGCCGCCCGCAACGCGCTGGATTGCGCCCTGCTCGATCTGGAGGCCAAGACCGCGGGCCAGCGTATCTGGCACCTGCTTGGACGTCCCGCTCCACAGGCCTGCACCACCGCCTATACGATCTCGCTGGGAACGCCGGAGGCGATGGCGGCAGCGACCGCCAAGGCGGCGCATCGGCCGTTGCTCAAGATCAAGCTCGGCGGCGACGGCGATGGCGCCCGGATCGCCGCCGTGCGCACAGCGGCTCCCGAATCCGATCTGATCGTCGATGCCAACGAGGCCTGGACATCCGACAATCTCGCGCAACGGCTCGCCGAATGCGCCGACGCCGGCGTCACCTTGGTGGAGCAGCCGCTGCCGGCCGGCCGGGATGAGGCGCTGGCGCGGATCCGCCGGCCGCTGGCGGTCTGTGCCGACGAAAGCGTCCACGATCGCAGCTCACTGGCGGGACTACGTGAGCGCTACGATGCCGTCAACATCAAGCTCGACAAAACCGGCGGACTGACCGAGGCGCTGGCCATGGCCGACGCCGCTCAAGCGCTGGGATTTGAAATCATGATCGGCTGCATGGTCGCGACCTCGCTGGCGATGGCGCCGGCGATGCTGCTCACTCGCGCGGCCCGTTTCGTCGATCTCGACGGGCCGTTGTTGCTGGCGCGCGACCGCGAGGGCGGATTGCGTTACGACGGCAGCCTGGTCTATCCGCCCGACGCCGCACTTTGGGGATGATCCGCCAGCCGGTGTCGCGCCCGCCACATCACCATCGCGCCCGACAGCGCCATCGCGGCCATCACGTAATAGACGCCCTGGCCGTACCGGGCGTAGACCGCGCCGGACAAAACCGATGCCGTGCCGGTGACGATGCCGCTGCAGGCGGCGAGATAGCCCTGCCCCCTCACCATCACATGGCCGGGCACATGGCGCACCAGCAATCCCATGGTGCCGAGCTGGGTTAGCCCAAAGGTCAGCCCGTGCGCCAGCTGGACCCCGGCGAGCATCGCTGCCGAGGGCTCCTGGGCCGTGATCAGCCAGCGCGCCACGGCGGCCAGCGCACCGATCACCACCAGCACCGCGGGCGGCCAGCTGAATCGCGGCGACAATGCGAACACGACGATCTCGGCCAATACCCCGAGCGCCCACAGCCCGGCGATGGTCAGTCCGCCGAAGCCGGAGGCGTGCCAGGTGATGGAGGCGAAGGCATAATAGGCCGCGTGGCTGCCCTGAATCAGCGCCGACGCCAAGATGATGGCGAGAAAGCCGGGTTCACGCAGCAAACCGGGTTCGCGCAGCAAGGCGCTGGCCCCGGCGACCGCCGCCGGGGCTGTCTTCGGACGGTCCAGCGGCCGAAGCCCGAGGCTGGCGACGGCGCCGAGTCCGGCCACCCCGGCAATGACCCAGACCAGGTGCCGGGCCGCGATGAAATCGACCAGCAGCCCGCAAGCCAATGCGCCGACGATGAAGGCTGCCGAGCCCCACAACCGCAGCGGCCCGTAATCGAGGCCATAGCGCGCAACGCCGCGCAACGCATAGGCGTCCGTCAGCGGCACCATCGGCGTCCACACGCAGGCGGTGGCGGCGAAGGCGAGGAAAACCAGCAGCGGCTGATGCTGGGTGCCGACGACAGAGAATCCGAGCGCGGTGACAAAGGCGGTGACGATCATGGCGCCGCGCACCGATTGACGCCGTTCGGAGACACCCGTCACGACAGGCAGAATCGTGAATCGCGTCACGGAAGGCACCGCCGTAATGATCCCGATCCACGAGGCATCGATCCCGACCGCCTTCAGCCACACCGGGAAGAACGGCAGATAGGTGCCGCCTAGTCCGAACAGGGTGCCGTAAAACAGCGCCAGCCGCGCCGCGAATCGCCTGGCCGTGCCGGTGGAAGCGATGGGGATTGTTGATTCGATCGGCATCAATTCAATTGCGATTCGCTTGAGATCGTGGTGATCGTTAGCGTAACGCGCGATGATTTGCGCGACGAGTTTATCATGGCCGACGAAGCATTCGCCCTATCGCCGATCTCCGCTCGCGCAGCGCAGCCGCGCGAGGAGGATTATGAGGCGATCCGCGAAGCGTTCATGGAGACGTCGCGGGGCCGCTGGTTTCTCGGCGAATATGCCCGGCGCAACCGCAACGCCGACACCCGCATGGTGCTCGACGCGGTGGCGCGGATCGAAGAAAACCTTGCCGCGCAAAAGCAACCGGCCCCCGACAATGGGCTCGCCGAAGCGCTGCTCGCCATCAGGAGCGCGGTCGATGAGGCCAGGGCTTCGGCTCTGGCGGCACTCGATGGCCTCGCGGTGGATCAATCGCTGGCGCCGGTCCGCAAGGGCGCTCGGGTGATCCGGGAAATCTCGTGGCGGTTGCGGGAAATCGGCGCCGACGGCCGGATTTGCGATCTGATCGATTCGCAGGTCAGCGCCATTGAAGCAGGTTGCGGACAAATCTCCTCGGCGGACGGCCGATCCGGATTGAACGCGGCATTCGATCTCATCGAGAAGCGGATCGAGGCGTTTGACGACGGCGACACAACCAACCCGCCCGGCGCTGAAGACGCTGTGCCGTCCGCCCCGCCCCCGCCCGATGAAGCCCCTGCTGCTGCCGTCGAGACGGCGCCCCCGGCGTCCGCGGCACACGAGCCGGAAGCCGCGACGAATATTTCGGCACTGCCCGACGAAGCGGTCGTTGCTGCGCCTGAGGCCACGGACGTGCCGGCCGACCTCGCTGACGCCCATGACGAAGCAGTGCTGGACATGGTCGCGTTTGAAATGGCGGCGCCAGACCCTTCGGATATCGGCGATCCCGGCGATAGCGAGGTTGCCGGTATTGATGATGGCGACATTCGCGTCGCCGAGCCGCCGCCCGCTGAGCCGCCAACCATCGCGCAAGCAGCTGAGCCAGCGCCGGTGCTTCAGCCGTCGCCACAACCTTCGCTCTCGCAGCCTTCATTCGAACGGCGCGTTGAGCCTTCACCTGAACCTTCGCTTGACCCCTCCCTTGGCGCGACACTGATCGCGAATGGAATCGTGCGACGGCGCAATGCATTGGCGTCCGATCCGCTGGCGCCGATCCGGCGTCTGAGCCAGGCCGAAAAGATCGCATTGTTCTCGTGAATCGCCGTTCCGATTCCGTCGGAACGGAAAACGCTCCGGTCAGCTGATCAATTTCGCAAACAAATCCGCGTCGACATTGCCGCCCGACAGCACGATGACGACATTCTTGTCGCGTGCATCGATGCGACCGGCCAGCAGTGCGGCGAGGCCGACCGAGCCGCCGGGCTCGACCACGAGTTTCAATTCCCGAAATGCAAATCCGACCGCCACCGTGACTTCGGCATCGGACGCGGTGACGCCTTGCGCGAGCAGCCGGGAATTGATCGCGAAAGTGATTTCGCCGGGGATCGACGCCATCAGCGCATCGCAGATGGTGCGGCCTTCGGCGCGATGCGGTTCGCGTTTACCCGATCGCAGCGAGCGCGCATGATCGTCGAAACCTTCCGGTTCGGCCGAGATCAACATCGCCTGCGGATAGCGCGCCTTGATCGCCGTGGCGACACCCGCGATCAGGCCGCCGCCCGACACCGGCGCGATCACGATATCCGGCGCCAGGCCGAGCGCCGCCATGTCCTCGGCGATTTCCCGCCCCACCGTGCCCTGCCCGGCGATCACCAGCGGATCATCATAGGGCGGCACCAGCGTCGCGCCGCGTTTCTCGGCGATGTCGCGGGCGATGGCTTCACGATTCTCGCGGTCGCGATCGTACAGCACCACTTGCGCGCCATAGGCCTTGGTGCGCTCGCGCTTGGAGAGCGGGGCATCCGCCGGCATCACGATGGTCGCCGGCATATTCAGGATCCTGGCCGCCGCCGCCACGCCCTGGGCGTGGTTGCCGGAGGAGAAGGCGACCACGCCGCCGCCGCGGGCGGCCTTGGGAATCGACGACATCTTGTTGAAGGCGCCACGAAACTTGAACGAACCGGTCCGCTGCAGCATTTCCGGCTTCAGGAAGATCCTGGTTCCGGCGCGTTCGTTGAGCGCGGGCGATGACAGCAACGGCGTTCGCACCGCGAAGTCTGCCAGCACGCGCGCCGCCGCATCGATATCCGCGGCGCCGACAGATGGTATCAGGGACGATTCTGTCATCCGCGACTTGTATCGCGTACCCTGACATACCGGCAAGGCGCTTAAACCGGATCAGGCGACGAACCGCGGATGCGGCTCGGTGAATGGTACCGTGTCGTCCGTCGGATCAACCGTCCGGATATTGGTCATATTGTCGACAAAAGCACGCGCCGAGGCTTCCCAGGAATGCCTTGCGGCAAACTCGCGGCAGGCTTGCGGCGAAATTGTCATCGCGGACAGGCACGCGGCGCGCAAATCGTCGTTCAACGCACCGACCGGCGCGGCGCCGATCACGTCGCGGGGACCGGTCACGGGAAACGCCGCGACAGGCAGGCCGCTGGCGAGCGCCTCCAGCAGAACGAGGCCAAAGGTGTCGGTCTTGCTCGGAAACACGAAGACGTCGGCGGCCGCATAGATCTTCGCCAATTCCTCGCCCTGCCTCGCGCCCGGAAACACCGCTTTCGGATATTTTCGCGCCAGCGCGGCCCGTGCCGGCCCGTCGCCGACGACCACCTTGGTGCCGGGCAAATCGAGTTCGAGAAACGCCTCCAGGTTCTTTTCAACCGCAACCCGGCCGACACAAAGAAAGATCGGGCGCGGCAGCCCGAGGTCGGCGGCGCGCGGATGAAACAGCCCGGTATCGACGCCGCGCGGCCACAGCACGACGTTGCGAAAGCCCCGCGCGCGCAATTCACCCGCCAGCGCCGGCGTTGCGGCCATCACCGCCTGGCTGGTCCCGTGGAACCGGCGCAGCGCCGCCCAGATCCACGATTCGGGCACCGGCAAGCGCGCCGAAATGTATTCCGGGAAGCGGGTATGAAAGCTCGTCGTGAACGGCAACCGGTGCTTGCGACAATGACGGCGCACCAACAATCCGATCGGCCCTTCGGTCGCGATATGGATGCTGTCGGGCCGCGCGTCGGCGATCAGCCGGACTATTTTCGCCCGGTACGGCAGCGCGAGCCGCAAATCCGGGTAGCTCGGCATCGCAAAGGTGCGGAATGATTCTGGAGTCAGAAAGGAGACCTCGACGCCGAGTGCGCGCGCGGCGTCGGCCATCGTGGTCAGCGTGCGCACCACGCCATTGACCTGAGGGTGCCATGCATCGGTCGCGACCAGAATGCGCATCAGGCGGCACGCGCCGCCACCGAGGCTACGGGCGCTGCCCGGCGCAGCGGATCGGTCCAGGTGATGATTTCGAACCGGCCGTCCTCGTGCTCGACAAGGGCGGTGCAGCTTTCCACCCAGTCGCCGCAGTTCATATAGCGAATGCCATATTCGTCGCGGATGGTGGCGTAGTGGATATGGCCGCAGATCACCCCGTCGGTGCCGTGACGGCGCGCCTCGGCCGCAAGCGTCTGCTCGAAGGCGCCGATATAATTCACGGCGTTCTTGACCTTCAGCTTGGCCCATTGCGACAGCGACCAGTACGGCACGCCGAACCAGCGCCGAAACATGTTGACGATGCGGTTCATCCGGATGGCGAAATCGTAGGCGGTGTCGCCAAGATGCGCGAGCCAGCGCGCATTCTGCACCACAAGGTCGAAAATATCGCCGTGAATCACCAGATAGCGCCGTCCATCGACACCCTCATGGACGGTGTTTTCCACGACGTCGATGCCGCCAAAATGCGTTCCGTAGTAGTTCCTCAGGAATTCATCGTGATTGCCCGGCACATAGACGACCTTGGCGCCCTTGCGCGCCTTGCGCAGTATTTTCTGCACGAAATCGTTGTGCGATTGCGGCCAGTACCAGTTCGATCGCAGCGCCCAGCCGTCGACGATATCGCCGACAAGATAGATGGTATC
>JAJYAH010000657.1 GCA_021779635.1 Pseudomonadota bacterium
GAACGGAACCCACCGCACCATCGAGCCGCGCAAGATACTGCTCGTGGAGCGAAAGCCGTGTTGCCCTGCTTTCGCTGATTTTTCCCTGATTACGATTGAAGATGGGCAGATCGAATGTGACGGTCGGGCCGGCGGAGCGCACGCCCGACGTGTCCGAGCCCCAAGTTCCGCCGAGCAGAAATGCAGGAAACTGGCCTAGAATGGTAGCGCGAACGCTGGCTTCGGAAGAACGGTAACCGAGTTGCAGCGCAATGAGATCCGGTCGCGCCTGCGGAAGTCGTGCTATAAGCGGGTCAATCGGCGATGGCGGTGGCGGCAGAGCGGGAGCCGCTATGGCGAAGCGGACATCCGGCTCTAGCCCGAGCAGCGCATTCAGCGACTGCCATTGCTTGATTTGGGCGAGGCTGAGCGTGACGAGCGCTTGTTCTGCCGAGGCTTTGGCAGATAGCAGTGGCGCCGAAGCTGCAAGAGTGAGATTCCCGCTGGCAGTGGCGGCTTGTGCCTGCTGAACTTCTGCTTCGATGAGCTTTAATTCCCGCCGGGTCAGTTCGAGTGACTGGTCGCCATAGTAAATGTCCAGTGCGAGTAATCTTGCCTTTTGCGCTACTTGCCATTCCTGCCACAACAGCGTGGCATTCACCTCTTCCACATGCGCCCGGGCCGCGCTTACGCGCGAATGATAGGTGACAAGCGATGCAATATCCTGCGACAGCGAAGCGGCGTAGGACGGAGTACTGCCGGGGCCTCCGAGAAGTGCGGCGAAACCGAGGGTCGCAGATGGATTCGGCAGCAGCGTCGCTTGCAGAAGGCCCGCCTGGGCAACACCCAAATCGCCCCATTCGGATCGCAGATCAGGATCGTTGAGCACGGCGAGCAGGCCGACTTCGGCAATGTCCAGGGGCCGGCTGACATCGATGCTGCGCGGCGGGTCGCCAGGGGCGATCGCCGGAACATGTGTGTCCAGGGCGCTAAGACTGGACCCGAGTTCGGCGTGCTGCGCGAGAGGTAACGGATGATAGGTGGCACATCCCGCTACAATCATGATCAATCCGAAGGCGGCCATACAAGAAAGAAGCCGCGGTCTGACCGGGCTGCTTTTCGAAGAGCCAGGTCGGGAACCAGTGTGATCATGATGTCGAATGCGTTTGCGCTTATCTCGACTTTCCTGCGGATACTGGGCCCGCGCCGTAGCCCCCATGGTCAACGATGCCGAATTGCAAACACGGCGATACAGCCGGCGTGGCACTGAGGATCGCTGCTGGTCGCGGCGATCGGGACGAACGCTTGGCCGGTGGCGCCGTCTGCCGCAACCGAGTGGGCACGCAGACCAGTCGGCACGTTGACGGCCCAGCGATCTTCGCGCGCGTTGATGACGCCGAGAACTGGACCACCAGGATTGGCGACGGCCGCCAAAAGATAGATGCCTTGCTTCCGATCGAACCACACCTCATCCGAACCGCCCACTTGCTGAAAGGTATGAACGACCTCGCCGGAGGGCAGCTTTACGAGCAGCGATTTGGCAGGGAAGCCTGCGGCAACAGCGTCATCGCTACAGCCGACCAGGAGCTGCTGATCGGGTCCGAGCGCCAGCCCGGCTGGCATACATTGCGTCACCGGTATCACCCGCAGCAGTGTGCGCGTCCGAGGATCGATGACCGCAACGCCGCCTTGGGCTGAATGTTCATCGAGTTCCGGCACCGCGAGGTAGACGAGGCCGCTGGAAGGGTCCCAAACGGGCTGCTCAAGGCCGTCCGTAGCCTGCGGCAGTGCGAGCCGACCGGCGACGTGATGATCGCCGTTCGTGGATATAAAGGTTACGAACGGCGGCTTATCCTCGTTATTCGCCGCGACAACGAGATCGTCACGGCTATCGTAGGCCATCTCGTCCACGCGGCCGGTGCCACCCGTGGAGACAACGCCAACGACCTTGCGAGCTGAGAGATCGACAACTTTTACGGAACTATCGCCGTCACCAGCCCATAGTTGCTGTGGACCGACAGCGACCAGCCCATTTGGCCCGACAGCCTCCGAGCCATGTCCCGAACGGGGTCCGGAAAAGCCGGCTATGCGCCCAAGGAACTTATCGTCTCGGGGATCGAACAGATCGACACCATGGTTCGATCGGTCGGCCAGGGCGTAAACTCTGTCCGTGCCATTGACGACGCCAGCATCGAAGCTTTTCAGAGGATTCCCCGGTACGTGCAGCGTGCCGATGCGATGGAAGATTTCCTCCTCCTGGGTCTGCGCGGCTGCCGGCCTGACATCGACTGCGATCAAAAGCAGCGCAACGGCGACAAAGGCGAAAAGCGGGCTTTCTACGGGCCGAAAACGTCGCGATTGGCCCCGCCTGACGCCTACGGACCCCACCTCTGAGGCGGTAGATGGGTGATAATAAGGTCCTCTTCGGATCCTGACCCGAAGGGCGGCATGCGCCCGACCCAAGATGATCCGCGGGAGCGAATTGCGGGCAGGCGCGTGGCGCCCTTGTGAGGCTACATGCGATATTCTTGCTATCAACTCAGGCGCTCCGATCGTTCCGGGAGGTGCTCACGCTCGTATTACCTTCGCCGGTGGAATCGGCGCATCGCTCCAGGCCATTCCGAAGCGGACCAAGGTCCGAATGCGAAGGGCGGTCCGGTGCTGGTAATCTGGCGACGACGATGCCAGACGATCCTGACCAAGTCCTGACGATCGGAGATTTGCCGCACGTCAGCATTCGGTCAGACTATTAGGCTAGAGTCCTGGTGACTAAGTTGGAATCCGCTGATGAGAATCCTGCTTGTCGAAGACAATAGAGCCATGCGCGAGATGATTTCGGATCATCTCAAGGAAAGCGGCTTTGCCGTCGATGCGGTGAATTGCGGCGAGGACGCCCTGGCATCCGTCGCGACTGTGCGTTTCGACGCTATCGTGCTCGACCTCGGTTTGCCCGATGTCGATGGGATGGAAGTGCTCGCAACGCTTCGGCGTTCGGCCCCGGACCTTCCAGCTATCATTTTGACGGCGCGCGACAGTATCGATAATCGGCTTCTGGGGCTTAACGCCGGCGCCGACGACTATGTCGTCAAGCCGTTCGATCTCGCGGAACTGGAGGCGCGCTTGCGGGCCGTTTTGCGCCGCCCTGGCCGCCGGCAGAATACGACGTACGCGGCGGGCAAGGTGCATTTTGATACAGCTTCACGTGAGGCCCTGGTCGAGGGAATGCCTATGACCCTGACCCGACGAGAGGCCGCGCTGCTCGAAGAATTTCTGCGGGCTCCCGGCCGGGTGGTCCCGAAGGACACGCTGGAGGAACGGCTCTATGCCCTGGAAGATGCGGGGAGCGCCAATGCTCTTGAGGCCGCCGTCTCGCGGCTTCGGCGTAAGCTTTCTGCCGTGCCGAGCGGACTGCAAATCGAGACGCAATGGGGCATCGGCTATCGCCTAATCGTGAGCGAGACACAATGAGCCGCCTCCATAGCCTGCGTGGACGACTGCTTATCGCGATGACAGCGATTTTTGCCTTCGGTGTTCTTGCAGCATTTGTTTCTTATCGGCTGGAAGTGCGCGGGTTGGTCCGTGACATTCATACGCGCACGCTGCAAGCTCAAGCTGGCGCCGTCCTGAGCGGAATACATGACCGCCCCGGTGGCGGAATCGGTGTCCAACTGCCCCCAGATTGGCAAAAGGCGTATGCCGATCCCTCCCGGCTTTATTCCTATACGATCTTCGACGCCAGTGGCCGAGCAGTCGCATGGTCATCCAATCTCGACGCGCCGCTCGCTGGAGTTCCGATCGACTCACGGCAATCGGCTACACCGATTGAGTTCATAGGCGTTGGGAACAACCGGCGAGCCGCGCTGACGATGCGCGATGCGCACGGGTGGACCGTAGAAGTGGCCCGGGGCGACCTATCGCACGATACTCTAGCCGACAGTCTTTTTGCAGAAGACTCCGAGCAGATTTTCATCCTAGTCCCCTTTGCGTTGCTCGGCATAGGCGTGATCTGGTTAGTCAGCGGTTGGAGTCTGCGCCCGGTAGCGCGGGCTTCGAAAGAGGCTGCGGAAGTCGGGCCAGCCAATCCGAACATGCGCATATCGGCGGCGGGCCTTCCTCGCGAAATTCAGCCCCTCGTCGATGCGGTCAATGGTGCGCTCGATCGCCTGTCGCAGGCTTATGCCACAGAGAGGCGGTTGACGGCCGACGCCGCCCATGAACTGCGGACTCCGTTGGCGGTTCTGAATTTGCGTCTCCAACGGGCGCGATCAAGCGGAAAGATCGATTGGACCGCGATCGAAGTCGAGTTGGCGCAAATGAGCCGCCTCATCACGCAGTTGCTTGATTTGGCGAGGAAGGAAACCTTCGCTCGCCAGGAACCCGTCGCCGATCTTCCTGTCGTGAACCTATCCCGCATCATCCGTGAAGCGGCAGCGATGGTGGTTCCTGTCGCTGAGGTGCAGGGACGACATCTCGATGTCGATTTGCCCGACACCGCATCTATGCGGGGGCGTGCCGATGACCTGCAAGACATGATACGCAATTTGCTCGAGAATGCTCTTGTTC
>JAJYAH010000658.1 GCA_021779635.1 Pseudomonadota bacterium
TCTTCAGCAGACGGAGCAGCGCAGGCTCGCCGCCACCGGCCATGATCGACCGGCGGACGATTTGGGAGATGATGACCGGCACAACAATGTAAAGCGCGACGGACAGAAGCAGCGTCTCCCACGGCACGGTGATCGCCGACAGGCCGAGCAGAAGCCCCACAATGGGCGCGAAGGCGACGACCATGATCAGGTCGTTGAGCGCGACTTGGCTCAACGTGAAATGCGGCTCGCCATCGGAAAGATTGCTCCAGACGAACACCATGGCGGTGCAGGGTGCTGCGGCGAGCAGGATGAGGCCGGCGATGTAGCTGTTGATCTGGTCGGCGGGGAGATAGGCCTTAAACAGCCACCCGATGAACAGCCACCCAAGCAATGCCATCGAGAATGGCTTGACGCCCCAATTGATGAACAACGTCACGCCAATGCCGCGCCAGTGCTCCTTCACTCGTCCAAGTGCCGCGAAGTCGATCTTGACGAGCATCGGTATGATCATCAGCCAGATCAACACCGCCACGGGCAGATTGACCTTGGCGATTTCGGCCGCGCCGACGGCATGAAAAAAAGCCGGAAAGAAGTGGCCGAGCGCGACACCGGCCACGATACAAAGCGCGACCCAGACGGTCAGGTAACGTTCGAATGTCGACATCTGGTTACTCCGACAGCGCCGGAGGTTTTCCGGCTTCAATAGCTTCAAGGAAGGTTACGAGGGGTGCGATTGCCCGGGGATCGAGCGAATAGCAGATCCGCGGGCGGGCGATTTCGCCGATGATGAGTCCGGCTTCCTTGAGGATGCGCAGGTGCTCCGATGTCGTCGATGCCGCGAGCCCGACCTCCTCGACGAGATCGCAGCCGATGCAGGTCGTTCGCCGCAGCAGGGTCTCGACGATCTGGACCCGCGCCGGATGCGCGAGAGCCTTGGCGATTTTCGCCACCTGTTCATATGAGGGAGCGGCTGCCGGCGACGCGGTCTGGACTCGCTCCCTCATTCCGAATTTGACAGCCGCCACTGGAGATCCTATTCGTCAATCGACGAAATACGAATAGCGCGGATCGCGGCATGTTTCAAGAGCTGTGGACGAGAAGACGGGTGATCGAGGGAGCGGTTTCGGCCGCCGCGTTCATAGCAGCCGTTGCATCTGTTGGACTTCTCAGCCACTTCGGTCAGCCGAACACCCTGGCTCTGGCTTTGGTATCAACCCTAGTCGTGGCAGGCGCGGTGGGGGTGCTGCACGTTCCGGCACCGTTCGAGGCGCGCTTTTCCCGACGGGTAGACTGGTGGCGGCACGGTGTGGATTTCGCAGTGGCCGCGATTGGATTGTGGGCTGTGGTTTCGGCGCTTCCAGCGGGCCACGATTTTCTATGCGAGCCGCTGGTACCATGGCGGATCTCGATTGCCCTGTTCGGTGCGTTCGGTATGAACTGGCTGGCTCGGGCAGCAGCATTGCGTGCGCCGACGGAACGAGTCTCGCTGTTCATCTTCCTCGCCTTCTTCTGGATCGCGCCGTTCTATGGCTTCTTCCACGCGCCGTGGTTTCTGGCGCAGACAATCGCGTCATCATGCGCGGATCGGCCGCTGATCCAATCACTCGTCGTAGCCGCCGGGATGGTGATTGCGGCGGAGGCAGGCCAGCGTCTGGCGGATTGGCTATTCCGGCCGGAGACCTAGCCTAGTCTTACTGAATCAGAAAAAGCGCCGCGCACGGTGATTGCCAAAGATTTGATATTATGAGCGATTCGAACTTCAGCTGAGGGTGCTGAAATGGCTCTGCGGGCTACAGATGACACTGAATCGCGGTTTGTGGCTTATGTCGAGGGGCTGACGAGCGTGATCGGCCATGCGGACCGGACAGGACCGCTACGGGACTACTGCACGGGCCTGGTAATGCCGTGCGAGCGCAAGAGCGTGGAGCCGATGGCGGCGGTGACAGCGCCGGCACGGGTTGGGGCGCAGCACCAGTCGCTGTTGCACTTTGTTGGCGAGGCGGCTTGGTCGGACGAGACAGTCTTGGCCAAAGTACGCGAGATGGTGCTACCGGCAATCGAGCGCCACGGGCCGATCGCGGCATGGATCATCGACGATACCGGTTTTCCCAAGCAGGGGCGGCACTCGGTCGGGGTAGCGCGACAATATTGCGGCCAACTCGGCAAGCAGGACAATTGCCAGGTGGCGGTGTCGCTGTCGATCGCCAATCATCAGGCGAGCCTGCCGGTCGCCTATCAGCTGTATCTGCCGAAGGACTGGGCGAAGGACCATGCCCGTCGACGCAAGGCCGGTGTGCCTAAGCAGATCAGCTTTAAGACCAAGCTACAGATTGCGCTCGAACAGGTGCGTTGGGCGTGTGAGGTCGGCCTGCCGCGGGGCGTGGTGCTGATGGACGCCGGCTATGGCGCCGACACCGACCTGCGCGCGAACATCACGACGTTGGGATTGTCGTACGTCGCCGGCATCATGCCGAACACGACGGTCTGGGCGCTAGGCACGAGACCATTGCCGCCGAAGAAATGGTCGGGTTGCGGACGACCGCCGAAGCTGATCCGCCGTGACGCCAACCATCGACCAATCTCGGTCAAGGCGCTCGCGCGTAGCCTGCCCCAACGGGCCTGGCGCACGATTGAATGGCGGGAAGGCACAGCCGAGCGGCTGTCCTCGCGTTTTGCACGTGTGCGGGTTCGTGTCGCGCATCGTGATTACCAACTCACCGATCTTCGACCGGAAGAATGGCTGCTGATCGAATGGCCGGCGGGAGAGAAGGAGCCGACCAAATATTGGCTCTCAACGCTTCCGCAAAACATCACCTTCCGCTCGCTGGTTGACCACACTAAGCTGCGCTGGCGCATCGAGCGCAACTATCAGGAGCTCAAGCAGGAGGTCGGGCTCGGGCATTTTGAAGGTCGCGGATGGCGAGGCTTTCACCATCACGCCACACTGTGCATCGCGGCCTACGGATTCCTGATCTCCGAGAGGGAGACGATTCCCCCCTCAGCACCTCGTCGCGCCGTGCGCTTCCCGCTGCCTGCGCTATCCAACGGTTACCGACCCAGGGGCTCCGCCACTGCGACCCGAACGGCACATGCCGAACTCGATCGCAACCATACGTCGGCAACTCATTGTCGCTCTCGTCAGCAGACTGCCGCGATGTCCATGCTGCGCAGCGCCAATCGCAAGACACACGCCGATAATTTTATGATGCAGTAAGACTAGCAGGCTGTTGAAAAAGGTAGCCGCTGTTGGCTGCGCATGATTCACTCGATGGGAGTTTCTGTCGAGGGTTAGGATGCGCGGATCGGACAAGCGGTCGGGTGAGCTGTTTTCGTATGTGAATCTGGAGGATCGGGTTCGGCGGGATCATCCGCTGCGGGCAATCCGTGAGATCGCGAACGCGGCATTGGCCGATCTGTCGGGCGATTTTGCGTTGCTCTATTCCGGCATGGGCCGGCCGTCGATCGCGCCGGAGATGCTGCTGCGTGCGATGCTGTTGCAAGCATTCTATTCGGTGCGTTCGGAGCGCCAACTGATGGAGCGGCTTGAGTTCGATCTGCTGTTCCGGTGGTTCGTCGGCATCGGGGTCGACGAGCCGGCATGGGATCACTCGGTATTCTCGAAGAACCGCGACCGGCTCCTGGATGGCGAGATCGCGGCGAAGTTCCTGGCGGCCGTGCTGGCGCAGCCGCGGGTGAAGAAGCTGCTGTCGACCGAGCACTTCTCGGTGGACGGCACGCTGATCGAAGCGTGGGCGTCGATGAAGAGCTTCAAGCCGAAGGACCCTGGGGACGGCGAGAGTCCAGGAGGTGACGGACGCAATGCGCCCGTCGACTTCAAAGGCGAGAAGCGCTCGAACGAGACCCACCGGAGCACGACCGATCCCGACGCCATGCTCTACCGCAAGGGGCCGGGCATGGAGGCGAAGCTATGCTACATCGGCCATGGGCTGATGGAGAACCGCTCGGGTCTGCTGGTTGATGCCAGGCTGACGCGGGTCTCGGGGCATGCCGAATGATCCAAGCCTTCGCCGACCGGCCGGTGGCGATCACGCTCGGTGGCGACAAAAACTATGACACGGCGGACTTCGTCGAGGACCTGCGCACGATGAATGTGCGGCCGCACGTAGCGCAGAACACTAACGGCCGACGCTCGGCGATCGACAAGCAGACCACCCGCCATCCCGGCTATGCCGCGAGCCAGCGCATCCGCAAGCGCATCGAGGAGACGTTCGGCTGGACCAAGGTGATCGCCGGCATGCGCAAGACCAAGCTTCGCGGCTTGCCCAAGGTCGATTGGGCCTTCACCTTCGCCGCCGCGGCCTACAATCTGGTCAGACTGCCCAAGCTCCTGGCCGCGCCGGCATGAGCCTTCAGGGCAAGTGGCGGATCACCAAGATGCCGGATTACGAAGCAGGATTCCGGGATATGGTCGAGCCCGCCTATATCCTCTTCGACGGCCAAGGCGGCGGCGAGTTCGCCTTCGGCTGCGTCACCGGCGGCATCTACGGCGCCGGCGACACCGATCTGGTCGAGTTCACGTGGGACGGCAACGAC
>JAJYAH010000659.1 GCA_021779635.1 Pseudomonadota bacterium
CCTCGGGAAGCATGTTTGCGCTGGCGACCGCGATCAAGGTTTTCCCCGTGGCCGTATTTCCCTGCCTGCTTTGGCGAAGGCAGTGGGCGTCGGCGGCGAGCATGGCGGTGTGCCTTGGGATTCTTCTGTTCGTGGTTCCAGCGCCGGTGCGCGGCTTTCAGCACAATGTCTCCGAACTGAAGACCTGGTATCAGGGAATGGTTGGATCGAGCTCGGAACAGGGTTTTGGGCAGCGTGGTGAGCAGAACTGGTCGTGGGTGAATCAATCCATCATCGCCGTGACGCACCGGCTGACGCGGCCCGTCAACTACAACCAGGACAATCCGGCCAAGCCGCCCGCGTACATGAATCTGGTCGATCTCGATTTCAAGACCGCCAACTGGGTCGTGATTGGAGT
This sequence comes from Pseudomonadota bacterium, assembly GCA_021779635.1. The sequence goes on from JAJYAH010000659.1 coordinate 398, forward strand.
TTCGATCGTGATCGGGCTCGGATTCATCAGCGTGATGCCGGCGCGGTCGCGCAGGACGCCGCTGTCTGACGCCGAGGAACTCGGCATCCTGTTCTGCCTGATGACGGTGGCGTCGCCGCTGGCCCGGCAGTATTATTTCATGTGGCTGTTCTTTCCGGTGACCGTCCTGATGCATCGGGCCGCTTACGATCCCCGTGCCGCTGTGCGCAAGGGAACGTGGGTCGTCCTTGCGATCTCGGGCTTTCTGATTTGCCTGTCGCTTCCGGTTTTCCCGAATGATCTGCAGGCCTTCGGAAACAACCTCGCGGCTACCGCCGCGATTGCCGGCGCACTGGTTTGGCACATCCTGCACCCTCTTCAGGAAAGCGCGGTCAGCTCCTTGTCTCCCGTGACCGGCGCGCTACAACGTGAGATGAAGAAATAACCCCTAACCCAAGGGAAAATCGGAAATGTCCGACTCGCAACTTCAGACGGTCCTCGACCGCATCGACGCCGATTTCGACAACAGCCTTGAGCGGCTGTTTGCGCTATTGCGGATCAAGTCGATCTCGGCCGATCCGGCCTTTGCCGGAGATTGCAAGGCGGCGGCAGATCATCTTGCCGGGGATATCGCGACACTCGGATTTGCCAGTGAGGTGCGGCCGACCGCCGGTCATCCCGCCATCGTCGCCAAAAGCCAGGGCTCGAACAGCGGCAAGGGAAACGGCGGCGCGCGGCCGCACGTCCTGTTCTATGGGCACTATGACGTACAGCCGGTCGATCCGCTCAATCTCTGGCACCGGCCGCCGTTTGAGCCCGTTGTCACCGATCATGCCGACGGACGGAAAATCATCGTCGCGCGCGGCGCGGAGGACGACAAGGGCCAGCTGATGACCTTCGTCGAAGCCTGCCGCGCCTGGAAGGCGGTGACGGGTTCGCTGCCGGTCGACGTGACCATCGTCATCGAGGGTGAAGAGGAAATCGGATCGAAGAATTTCGTCCCGTTTCTCGAGAAGAACAAGGATGACCTCAAGGCAGACTACGCGCTCGTCTGCGACACCGGCATGTGGGACCCAAACACGCCGGCGATCACCACCTCGCTGCGTGGACTCGTTTACGACGAGGTGAAGATCAAGGCCGCCAATCGCGATCTGCATTCCGGCATCTTCGGCGGCGGTGCGCAAAACCCGATCCGGGTACTGACCCGTATCCTCGGCGGCATTTTCGACGAAGACGGCCGCATTACCATTCCCGGCTTCTACGATGGGGTAAGGGATCTGCCGGCCGATATTCTGGCGCAGTGGCAGAAGCTCGATCTGACGGCCGACAGCTTTCTCAGGCCGATCGGACTTTCGATTCCCGCGGGCGAGAAGGACCGTTTGCTGATCGAACAAATCTCCTCACGCCCGACCTGCGATATCAACGGGATCATCGGGGGGTATACCGGGGAGGGCTCAAAGACGGTTATCCCGGCGGAAGCTTCCGCGAAGGTATCGTTCCGGCTGGTGGAAGGGCAGGACCCCGACAAGATCCGGAATGCGTTCCGCGGCTACGTGACCGCGCGGCTTCCCGGGGATTGCAGGGCGGAATTCACCGATCATTCCAATGCGCCGGCGATCATGCTCGACTGGAACATGAAGCCGCTTGCCGCCGCCAGGCGCGCCTTGACGGACGAGTGGGGCAAGGAGGCCGTCCTGATGGGCTCCGGCGCCTCGATACCGATCGTCGCCGATTTCAAGCGCACCCTCGGCCTCGATACGGTGCTGGTGGGTTTCGGGCTCGACGACGACAATATCCATTCGCCGAACGAGAAATACGACCTCAAGAGCTTTCACAAGGGCATTCGCTCGTGGGCGCGAATTCTTGCCGCGCTTGCAAACGCACCAAAGGCATAGCCAGCAGGCGCTGGAGCGGGACGCTTTTCTTTAGATCGCTATCCCGCGCCATCTTTTTTTGAGCATGATCTCCGGGCAAACGCTTCGCATTTGTCGCGAGGGAAAATCGATACTCACTTTTCTTTCCGGATCATGCTCTGGAATTGGTGAACTGCTATTTTCCCAATCGGTCCAGAAGCTCCAAAACGTCCTTCGACGCAGCTTCGACGTTCTGTATTTCTTTCAGGGCGCCGGGAAGATCGCCCGCTTCGAACAATTTCGCTGCTTGCTTTCCATGTTGATGGACGAGAGCGTGAGGCTTTTCCAGAAGAGCGAATGCGCCGTGGCTTCGGCAGTCGCGTGAGGCGTCGCCGTAGTACCATTTGCCGAGCCGGCAGGAATGGTGGTCCGCCAGTTCGTTGGCTTTTAATTTGACGCGTCCTACCGCCATGTCCGCCAGGCGCTTTTTCCAGATGACGTGATCCGCCTTGGCAAGACGCGGAACCTTGTTCTCGAACGAAAAATTCGAAACATTCTGAAGTTCATCTCCGACCAGAGCATGGACGATATCGAGCTGATCGGAGATGGTGACTACCTGTTCGACGCTCTGTTTCGTCATGGCGGCGATGGAGGAAATGCCTTGCGCGATTTCGCGCGAGGCGTCGGTCTGCTGATTCAGGATGCCGGCGATTTCTGCCATCCCGCTGGTCACGCTGGATACCTGCTTGCTGACGCCGGCCATCGCTCCGCCGAGCGATGCCACAACGTCACGACTTTCCACCGCAGCCTTGGTGCAGTCGGACATTGCCTCGACGATGGTTTGGATATCGACGCGCAGCTGCTCGATTCGGGTCCGAATTTCCACGGTGGCGCCGCTCGTCTGCTGCGAAAGGCTTTTGACTTCGGTAGCGACGACGGCAAAGCCCTTGCCTGCCTCACCCGCTCGTGCGGCCTCAATGGTTGCATTCAGCGCCAGAAGGTTGGTCTGTTTTGCGATCGCGTCGATCGCACTTACGATAGTTCCGATCGCCTCGGATGCTTCGCTCAAGGCCGTGATTTTTTCCGATGCCAGATTTGCAGTCGTTCCCACGCGTCCCATTGCCGCCGACGCGGAATCCGCAGTCGACATGCCGTGCTCGGCGCTGGCACGCATTTCCTCGGCGTCTCCGGTTGCCGCCTGTGCGGTTGCCCGGATCTGACCGATCGATGCCACCAATTCCTCGCTGGCTGCCGCCAGCGACTGGGTGCGCATATCCACCTCGCGCGATGCTTCAAGCAAGCGGGCGGTCGAGATTGCGGTCTCGCTTCCCTGAATGCTGAGATTGACGACACGATCCAGATCGCGGGATGCGCTTGATGCGAGCCGTTCGAGCAGCCTGCCGAGGGCATCGGAGAGGGGATCCTGTGCCGCCGGCCGCGCAACGTCGAGGCGCCCCTCGATGATACCGTCGATACACGCAACCAAAGCCCGGTCGCGCGCCTCGAGTTCGGCCAGCTGGCTCGCCAGCGCCGCGGCATCGGCCGATTTTCCCATGGCCTGGGCGCGCCGGGCCTTAACGGCGGAAGAAGAAAATGGTGAAGAAAGAATCGACATGCAGTCCCCGTTCGGCGCGAATCTTTTGGCCAGTGCGGGCAAGGTGTACCGATTAGGTTAATTTAAGGCGAAATTGTTCCCGCGAATCGACCGCCCAACCGCTCCACTGAACGTAAAAACGCCGCCCGGGATTGGGCGGCGTTTTGAATCGGCGTGCAGAGGTTGTTGATGCGAACTCTACACCGAATTCTAGTTTTTTCAATTCTTGTAGCCGGGATCGAGGCGATCGACCTTGCGCAGCAGCGCCGGCCAGACCAGCGTGGTCGAGCGCAATTCCTGCCGCTCGGGATTTGCGAGCAGCCTGGTATTCTTGTCCACCACCGCCGGATCGACGGGATAGGCGGCAGGCCCGAGCATGCGGGTGCGCACCTGCATGGTGCAGGCCCGCTCCAGATGGAACATGCGTTCGAAGGCGGACGCCACGGAGCGGCCGACCGTCAGCGTGCCGTGATTGCGCAAGAGCATGTGGTTGTTGTTGCCGAGGTCCCTTTGCAGGCGCGGGCGTTCGTCATGGTCGAGCGCGATGCCTTCATAGTCGTGATAGGCGAGATCGTAGGTGACAAGCTGCGCGGTCTGATTCATCGGCAGCAGGCCCTCCATGCAGCTTGCCACCGCGGTGCCGTCGGGCGTGTGCAGGTGAAGCACGCAGCCAGCGTCGTCGCGAACCTCGTGGATTGCCGAAT
>JAJYAH010000040.1 GCA_021779635.1 Pseudomonadota bacterium
CACAATCCCCGCGACATTCCGATCGATCAAGGCAAGTTCGGCCTCGACGAATACACCGAACATCTCATCACGTTTCTCGACCAGCTCGGTCCGCGCTCGCACATGGTGGCGATCTGCCAGCCGTCGGTATCGGCGCTCGCGGCCGCCGCGATCATGTCGGAGGACAATCACCCGGCCCGGCCCGCGAGCCTCACCCTGATGGCTGGCCCGATCGACACCCGAATCCAACCGACCAAGGTCAACGAGTTCGCCAAGAGCAAACCGCTCAAATGGTTCGAGGAGAACCTGATCAACTACGTTCCGTTTCAGTGCAAGGGCGCGTTCCGGCAGGTCTACCCCGGATTCATTCAGCTCACCGCCTTTGTGTCGATGAACCTCGAACGTCACATCAAATCCCATGTCGATCTCGCCGATCATCTCGCAAAGGGCGAAAAGGAGAAGGCGGAGGTCATCAAGACGTTCTACGACGAATACTTCGCGGTCATGGACCTGCCGGCGGACTTCTACATCGACACCATCCGCGACGTGTTTCAGGAACACCTGTTGCCGCAGGGTAAGCTGACGCATCGCGGCCGGCTGGTGAACCCGGCATCGATCAGGCGGATGGGCCTGATGACGGTCGAGGGCGAGAAGGACGATATCTGCTCGATCGGCCAGACACTGGCCGCGCAGGACCTTTGCACCGGCGTGCGTACCTATCGCAAGGTGCACCACATGCAGGCCGGCGTCGGCCATTACGGCGTATTCAGCGGCAGGCGCTGGAACAACGAAATCTATCCGCTGCTGCGGGACTTCGTGCACGTCAATTCGTGAACTAACGTTGCTTCGTTCGCCTCCCCGTCATTGATCTGGCCCCCCATCCGTTTGCGGGTTACGCTTGCTCCCAAAGGAGGCGGGAGGAACGATCGATCGTGAGATTGAAATCTGCAAACTTCCGCGCGCTTGCGCTCGGCTTGGCCGGCGTGCTGCTGCTGGCCGGCACGGCAAGCGCCGCCGAGGTCAGGGTGATGATCTCGGGTGGCTTGACCGCGGCCTTCAACGCCCTGGTTCCGGAATTCGAACGCTTGACCGGCAACAAGGTGCTGGCGGCGTATGGGCCATCGATGGGGACTACCGTCAATGCGATCCCGATCCGGCTGGAACGCGGCGAACCCGCCGATGTGCTGATCATGGTGGGCTATACGCTCGGCGACCTCGTCAAGCAGGGCAAGGTGATTGCCGATAGCCGCGTCGATCTCGTCAAATCCCCGATCGGCATCGCGGTGCGATCGGGCGCGCCAAAGCCGGACATCAGCTCCGCCGACGCGGTCAGGCGCGCGCTGCTCGCGGCGAAATCGGTCGCCTATTCCGACAGCGCCAGCGGCGTCTACGTCTCGACCGAAATGTTTCAGCGCCTCGGCATCGCTGAGGCGATGAAGGACAAGGCCCGGAAAATCCCGGCCGAGCCGGTGGCCGGCGTGGTGGCGCGCGGCGACGCCGAGATCGGCTTCCAGCAGATCAGCGAAATGCTGCCGGTGCCGGGTGTTGATATCGTCGGGCCGTTGCCGCCGGAGTTGCAGAAGATCACGGTGTTTTCGGCCGCCATCGTCACGACATCCGAAGAGCCCGACGCCGGCCGCGCCCTGATCGCGTTTCTCGCCTCGCCCGCCGCCGGTGCGGCGATCGTCAAGAGCGGCATGGAGCCGATCCCGCTCAACGCAACGAAGTAGCCGAACCAGGCAGTTCGCGCCTATTTCACGCGGATCGGCGTATCCTTCAAGCCGTTGTTGTCATAGGCCTTGCGTAGCGCGCCGTTCGCCTTCGCCTCCGTCATGAAATCAGTCACAAACGCCAGCGATTGAGGATGATTCAACGGAACCGCCACCGCGGTGACCGTCTGCTTGAAGGTTTCGTTAAGCACCCGCGTTCCCGGTATCTTCTTTGCCATGGCGTTGAGCTGGTCCCGAGACAGCGCGAACGCATCGATCTCGCCGCTCCTGAGCAGGCCGAAGATCTCGTCATAGGTCTGATAGCCTGTGACCGTGGCCTGCTTCAGGTGCGCCATCGCACCGCGCATGGTGGTGGTATCGTTGACCGCCGCGACCTTGACGCCGGGCTGATCGAGCATCTGGAAATTCGTGACCGACGAACCTGCCCTGACGATGTAGGTCGCATCCGCAACCTCATAGATCGGCCCGAATGACATCCTGGTCTCTCGCTCGGGGTCTTTCGGCAGGAAGGTAACGTCCCAGGTGCCTTTCGAAGCCGCGTCCGTGATCTGCCCGGAATTCTGATGCACGACATATTCGACGGGCACGCCGAGTTGCGCCGCCATCTCCTTGCCGAGATCGACCGGGACTCCCGCATAACCACCGGTTTCGGTTTTGGTGGACCAGAATGCGCCGCCGGCCGGGCTGATCGCGATCGCCACCCGTAACTTGCCGGTCGGAGCGATTTCGTCTTTCGGGCCATCAGCACGTGCAAGACCGGTCATCATCGAGACACCTAGAACGAGGCTGGCGACAAGCGGCACAGACTTGGGAAACATCGTTTGAATGGACATCAATGGCATCACAGTGAGAGCTTTGGCGGGTATTGTTACCGCGCGGTCACGACCGGAGCAAACCCGTCACGATTAGCCTGCCATGCGCGCTGGTATTCCGTGATGCGCGCCGTCTCATCCGCGACGTGCTGGCCGAGCATGGCGGCGAGCAGATACAGCGTCGTGTCGATGCAGAGCGAAACCCCACCGCCGGTCACCAGCCTTCCCCCTCGGTCCACCAGCATGGCCTCCCGCACGTCGATTTGCGGATAATGGTCACGCATCACCTGGAGCGGCGAGGTTTCCGGCGGCGCCACTTCGCGCTTGGTGGTCGCCGGACCATCGTTGAGGATGCCGCTCGCAGCCAATATCATGCCGCCCGTGCATACTGATGCGATGCGGCTCGATGCATGCACGCGACGAAGATATTCGAGCGTCGCCGGCGCCGCCGCCTGGGCGGTCCAGCCGGGGCCTCCGGTGACGATGACGACATCGCAGGTCGGCGCATCGTCGATGCCGTAATCGGCGGTCAGCTTCAGCCCGTTTGCGAGCGTAACCAGCCCCGCACGCGGCGCGATGGTACAAATCTCGATCTGCGGCGCGATCCGGCGCGCCATCGACAACACGCCAAATGTCGCGAGATCGATCGGCTCGACGCCATCGTAAAGGAAAATGCCAAACCGCACGAGGCAAACTCCAACCTGCTTAAGTCGTCCATCCTGTTCAGGTCAGCGATCCTCCCCTGGTCTCATGCGCCGCCAATGCGGCCGCCAGGGTCAAGAGCGCGAGGACGATCATCATGATCGACACGCCGGTGGTGCCTCCGAAATATCCGACCATCGCGGTTGCCATGATCGGCGCGAAGCCACCGCCGATCGCCGCGGAGACCTGAAATCCGAACGAAGCACCGCTGTAGCGGACATTGGGGCCGAACAGTTCGGGAAAGTAGCAGGACTCGGGCCCGAACATCATGCCGTGACCGAAATTCATCGCGATCATGATGGCGGTAAAGATGAGCGCGATGCTCTTGCTTTCCAGCATCCAGAACAGCGGGAATGCAAACACGATCGTGAACAGGGCGCCGAGAATATAAAGCGGCCGCCGGCCGATGCGGTCGGACAGCCAGCCGAACAACGGCAGGCTGACGAGTTCCAGTAGTGCCGCATACAACACGGCATCGAGCATCAATGGCTTGGGCAGACCAAGCTTGGTGGTGGCGTAGGCGACGATGAACACCGTGAGCAGGTAAACCCAGGACACCTCGGAGAGTTTCAATCCGACGGCGATCAGAAATGTCGTGGTGTTCTTGCTGACGGCTTCGACCACCGGATTTTTCGACAGGCCGTCGCGCATCTTGAGCTGTTCGAATACCGGCGTCTCAGGCACGCGGGATCGGACGAAGGTTCCGATGGCCAGCAGCACAATGCTGAGCAGGAACGGGATGCGCCAGCCATAGGCCGCAAAATCGGCGTCGGGCAATTTGGTCACGAGTGAGAACACGAGGCTCGCCAGCACCAGTCCGATCGGAAATCCGATCTGCACGAAGCTGGTATAAAAGCCGCGCCTGTCGGCTGGCGCGTGCTCAAGCACCATCAGCGAGGCGCCGCCCCATTCGCCGCCGAGGCCGACGCCCTGGATCACGCGCAGCAGGATCAGCAGGATCGGCGCCAACACCCCGATCGAAGTATAGGTAGGCAGCAGGCCGATGCCGAAGGTGCTCACGCCCATGATGAACAGCGTCAGGACCAGCATGGATTTGCGGCCAAGCCGATCGCCGAAATGACCGAACAGCGCGCCTCCAAGCGGCCGCGCCAGAAAGCCGACGGCGTAACTGCCGAGCGCGGCCAATGTCCCCGCCAGTGGATCGAAGGTCGGAAAGAACGCCTTGTTGAACACCAGTGCGGCGGCAGTCGCGTAAATCAGGAAATCGTACCATTCAATGATGGTGCCGAAGCAGCTTGCAAACACGATGGAATTGATCCTCGTGCGTTCGGTGCCGGCGATCGGCGCCGTTGCCATGATGGTCATTGAAGCCTCCGCTGCGTCCCCCGAAGCGGGGCGATAAGCAGCCCGGAGGATGCAAGCAGCATGCCGGGCTGGCAAGAGCGGACCAGGTATTTATCGCGATCAGTTCGCGCCCGCCGCAGGCACCTCGATCTCCGTCGGCAGGATGATCGCCGCCGCGATCACCAGCAAACATAATCCCGCGAACGCATGCAGCATCGTGACGAAGCCGCCCTGCTCGTACAGCCACGCCACGAGGCCAACCGAGGCTCCTGCGGCGGTGAAGCCGATGAAATAGCGCACCGCATAGGCGCGCGAGCGCCATTCCTCGCTGGTGTATTTGCCGACCATGGCGTCGTTGACGGTGACCTGGCCGAACGCGCCCATCACGATACCGATCGCAGCCACGATCAGCGGCAGGTTGGACAGCGTGGCTGCCAGGTACAGGAACGGCGCCAGCACGAACGACAGCGGCAAGCTGACGGCCTTCAGCGAATGGCGGTCGATCAGCTTGCCGACCGTGTACTGCGTCATCGCGCCGAACACATAGACGCCGGCCGCGATCACGCCGAGCAGCGCCGGACTTTTGGTCAGGTCGGTCAACCGCTCGGCGAACAGCTTCGGCAACGCCACCGTCACCGCGTTGAAGGTGGTGGAGATCGCGATGACCACGATCAGCAACGCCACGATCACCCGCCACATATCGTTCTTGGCAACGCGCGCCTGTGCCGCGGCCTGCTTGAACCCGGAGCGATCCTCATGAACCACCGACCGCATGAAGGCGACGCCGATCAGGATCGTGACGGTACCAGGAATGATAAAGGCCCAGCGCCAGCCGAGATACTGGCCGACCACACCGGTGACCAGTGCCGACGACGCCACGCCGAGATTGCCCCAAACGCCATTGAGGCCCATCTCGCGGCCGAGCTTGCCGGCATAAGACACGATCATCGCCGTGCCGACCGGATGATAGATCGACGCGAACAGCCCGATCGAGAGCAGCGCCGCGCCAAGCTGAAACCGGTCCTGCACCAACCCGACCGCAATCATCGAGGCGCCGATCCCGACAAAGAAGATCACCATCATGTGGCGGCGGCTCCAGCGATCTCCGAGCCAGCCGGTGAGCAGGGAGCCAGCGCCGAACGCGACAAAGCCCGGCGTGGCGTAAGGCAATAGCTCGGAATAGCTCATGCCGAGCGCCGGCCCCATGACGAGGACGGCGGCGGCGAAAATCAGCATCGAATAATGGTCGATAAAGTGGGCGGCGTTAACGAAGCCGATCACCCGTTCATGGACGATTCCTGTCATTTTCCGGGATAGGTTATAGGGAATTGTCCTGACGGGATGTCGCCAATGAGTATCGCCGAGAAGCCAATCGCTACCATCCAGGGAAGCCGTCGCGCGGCGATCGACGGCGTTCATCTGGTCGCGCACCGTTATGAAAAGGGCGTCCGGCTCGACACCCACATGCACCGCGAGGCGCAGCTGGTTTATGCCGCGAAGGGAACGATGCAGGTCACCACGCCGAAGGGACGCTGGCTGGTGCCGCCGGATCGCGCGGTGTGGGTGCCGGCGCGGCTCGGACATTCGATCGACGTGCTCGCCGACATCGATATGCGCACCCTGTATTTCGACGTGCTGTGGCTCGCGCAAGAAGAACGCAGCGCGAGCCTCGACGCGGAATTTGTGGTGCGGGTATCGCGGCTGTTGCACGAGGCGATCCTCGCGCTGTTCGATGGCCGCAATGATCCCGACCGCACCGGCTTGCTGGTCAGGTTGGCCGTTCTCGAGCTGCATCACGCCGAGGATTCCACGACGTTCATCCCGCTGCCGCATGAGCCGCGTTGCCGGCGCGCCGCCGATATCGTGCTCGGCGATCCCACTGGTTCGTATGAAATCGAGACGCTGGCGCGCGAAGTCGGCACCTCGGCGCGGACGCTGTCGCGGCTGTTTTCATCGGAGACCCAACTGAGCTTCAAGAGCTGGTGCCAGCGCGCGCGCATCGCGGCCGCGATCCAAAAACTGTCGATGGAAGCCAATGTCTCGGTCAAGCAGCTGGCATCCGATCTCGGCTACGCAAGCGTGCCAGCGTTTTCACACGCTTTCCGGCAGGTTACCGGCAAGACGCCGACAGAGTTTGCGGAAACCAAATAAGGCCGGCGCTATCATGGACCGTGGGAAGTGAAATCCGGAACGGCAAGGCTCCCACAATCCAGGCCTCCACCATCCAAACTTCCGTCATCGATGTGGCTTGATTGTGATCCACGCCGCCTTAAATCCATGTAACAATTCTGCCCGAACCGGATCAACCCGCCCGACATGAGCAGCAACGCCTTCTTCTCCGGTCTTCTCGCATCGATTTCCGAGCGCGGCCGCACCCTGCTGCGTCGCGGATCATCCGGCACCAAACAGGACGCATCCGAGTTGATCGAATTATGCGAGGCCTTGTTGTCCGGGCGGGGCGAAGCTTCCGGCACCGCGATGGCGCGCGAAGTTCTCGACCGCTACCATAATCTCGACGAAAACGGCCGGCTTTCCTTCTTCGAGACGCTGACCCGCCATTACGGTCCGGACCGGGAAAAGCTTGCCCAGGCGATCGAGACCTGGCGCGCGCAGCCGAACGACGATGACGCCAGCGACCTGCATTTTGCGTCCGAGCCGCGGCGCCAGGAATTGATCCGTCGCTTGAACCGCACGCCGGGCGGTACCGGCGAACTGGTGGCGATGCGAGCCGATCTGCTTTCCGCCGTGAAAGACCACAAGGATCTCGCCGCGCTCGATCGCGACGTCGTGCATTTGCTGGCTTCTTGGTTCAATAGGGGGTTTCTCGTGCTGCGCAGGATAGACTGGTCGACGCCCGCGAACATCCTGGAAAAGATCATTCGCTATGAGGCGGTGCATGAGATTCGGGACTGGGACGATCTGCGCCGGCGTATCGATCCGCCAGACCGCCGGTGTTATGCGTTCTTCCATCCGGCTATGGTCGACGAGCCGCTGATTTTCGTCGAGGTGGCGCTGACTGAACAAATTCCGGGTGCGATTGCGCCGCTGCTTGCCGTAGACCGGCAGCCGGTAGCGGTCGAGCGCGCCCGCACCGCGGTGTTCTATTCGATCTCGAACACGCAGCGCGGCCTTGGCGGAATTTCCTTCGGCAGCTTCCTGATCAAGCAGGTGGTCGAGGAATTGCAGCGCGAACTGCCGAAGCTGGAAAACTTCGTCACGCTGTCGCCGGTGCCGGGCTTCATGCAATGGCTGAAGCAGGCGCCGGATGTTCCGGTATCGGACGAGGATCGCGCGGTGCTCGGCCATCTCGACCGGCCGGACTGGACAGAGAACGCCGAACTAACGCAGCAATTGCGTTCCATTCTGGAACCGCTGGCGGCCTATTATTTTTTGAAAGCACGCACCCCGAAGGGCCGGCTGATCGATTCGGTGGCGCGCTTCCATCTCGGCAACGGCGCGCGGCTGGAACGGATCGACTGGCTCGGCGACCTGTCGCCAAAGGCCCTGCGTGAATCCGCTGGCATCATGGTCAACTATCTCTATCGCCTCGACGATATCGAAAAGAACCACGAAGCCTACGCCAACCGCGACGAGATCGCCGCGTCGAACGCCGTGAAGAAATTACTCAAGACCGAAGGCCGGCGATTGCTGGATATGCGATCGTCGTAATCTGAACCGTGAGCGGCGAGATGGCCCCCGATCACGCCTTGTCGCGAAAATACGGCTCTACCGGACCGTGAACCTTGATGGTGAGCGGGTTGCCGTAGCGGTCCCTGGCCGCGCCAGCCGTCACGCGAACCCATCCCTCGCTGACGCAATATTCCTCAACGTTGGTTTTCTCGATGCCCTTGAAACGAATGCCGACGTCGCGCGCGAGCACATCGGCGTTGTAATAGGGGCTTTTCGGATCGGTCGAGAGACGGTCCGGCAGTTGGTCGGTGGTCGCGTCAGTTTTATCGTTCACAGCAATGCCTCGATTTCCCTTGTCAGTCCTTGCGGCTTCACCGTCGGCGCATGCCGCGCAACCACCCTGCCCGACCGGTCGATCAGGAATTTGGTGAAATTCCATTTGATCGACGAGCCGAGCAATCCGGATTTCGCGCTCTTCAGATATTGATACAGCGGATGAGCGTTGCTGCCGTTGACATCGATCTTGGCGAACATCGGAAAGGTAATGGCATAGTTGGTGGAGCAGAATTGCTCGATTTGCCTGGCGTCACCGGGTTCCTGACCGCCGAACTGATTGCACGGGAATCCCAGAACGGAAAAGCCGCGCGGCGCGAACTCCTGATGCAGCGCCTCGAGACCCCTGTATTGCGGGGTGAATCCGCAGGCACTCGCGGTGTTGACGATCAGCAGAACCTGACCCTCGAACCGCGTCAGCGGAATGTCCTCGCCGGCAAGCGATTTTGCCGTGAAATCAAGGATGCCGGACATCGTGGTTCTCTCAGCCTCGTTGCAAAACTCGCTCAGCGGACCGGATCGACCGGCATCGGCGGCGTTCCCCCCGCTTCGATCGCCTCGCCGGCCAAAAGGCACAGATCCTCGCGGTAACGACCGGATACCACCTGAACGCCGACCGGACTGCGCCCCACCAACCCGGTGGAAATCGTTAGCGCAGGCAGGCCCATGAAGGGAATGGCAATCTGCGGCAATTGCGCATGCCACACCCGGGCGAACGAGGCGTCGTCGCGCAGATCGAGCCCGTCAGGGAACGGCAATTCGGCCGACACCGGCATCAGCAGGACCGAATGGGTCTCAAAAAACCGCAGCCATTCGCGGGTCAATGTCGCCCGGCGCGTCAAGGCCTTCGAGAGCGACCCCGCGTCGAACGGATGGACCTTGGACCGGTTGCCGCGCAGGCAGGCGAGTGCCCCGGGATCGCCTTCGCGCTCGGCGGCCTCCAGTTGCGCCTCATATCCATCGCCGAGCCATAGTTTGGTCTGAAGATCCGCAGCCTCCCGCAGCGGCGGGGTTGTCTCCATCTCTTCGATCACCCATCCGCCGCGCTGCAAGCGCTGGGCCGCATCTGCGACGGCGGCCTTCACTTCACCGGCGATCTCAAGACCGTCGGGGCGGAAACAAACTGCCGCCCGCTTCGGCCTCGCAGGCCCTTCCAGCGGCGCCGGCACCCACCAGGGATCGCGGGCGTCTTTGCCGGACATCGCTGCCAGCGCGATCCTGAGATCGCCGATGGTGCGCGCCAGCGGACCGGATACCGCGCTGATCTGGGGCCCGATCGGGCGTTCGGGCAGCGATGCATTGAAGGCCGCGATACGGCCGACGGTCGGCCGCAGGCCATGAACGCCACAGGCATAGGCGGGATAGCGAATCGATCCCGCGATATCGGTGCCGTGGGCGATGTGCCCGATGCCAGCCGCCACCGCGGCTCCCGCGCCGCCGGATGAGCCTCCCGGCGTGATGCCGGGATCGCGCGGATTTTTGGTCTCGCCATGTATCAGGTTGGTGGTGAACCAGCGGTACGAAAACGCCGGACAGTTGGTGCGCCCGAGAATGACGGCCCCCGCCTTGCGCAGATTATCGATCACGGGGCTGTTGGTGGTGGCAATGACATCGCGCTGAAGCTTGAGGCCGTTCGTGGTGGCGAAGCCCTCCTGATCGATATTGACCTTGACGGTAACGGGCACGCCGGCGAGCGGGCCGATGTCTTCGTTCCGCGCGATCGCCGCATCGATGGCCGCGGCCTGTGCCAGCACATCTTCCGGACGATGGTCGACGACGGCGTTGATGGACGGGTTGACCGCGTCAAGTCGCGCGAGCGCCGCCGAGGCCGCCTGTTTCGCCGACACTTTTTTTGACCTGATCAATGCGGCGATATCAGCGGCCGACAGGCGCCAGAGATCTTCCATCGATAACAACTCCCGTTTGAACGCCCGTCTTGTAACGCCGCCCACGGCATAGCGCCATCAGGAAACGGTGGCGTCGGTGCCTGACAGCTCAGCGGATCCGGGCGAAAAAATAGGCGAGATCGGCGATCTGCTCCGGCGCGACGGGCTGCAGCACTTCGGCCATGGTGCCGTCATAGCCATGGCGGCTGTTGTCCTTGTATTCCCGCATGGTCTTGGCGAGATAATCCTCACGTTGATCGGCCAGCCGCGGAACGTTGTCGCGCCCGGAAAAGTCGGCGTTATGGCAGGAATCGCAATGATGCTGCTGCACCAGCGCCTGGGCGCGCTGCAGCCGCGCCGGATCGCCGGCGTCGGCCGGCGGCGACGGCTTCGGCAAGGTGGCGATGAAATCCGAAAATGCGCGAAGGTCATCGTCGGTGAGCGCCTTCGCCATCTCGTTCATCGGCTCAAAGGTGCGCAGCTTTTCGCGAAACATGAAAAGCTGGATCAGCACGTAATGCGCCTGCTGCGCGCCGAGCGACGGCGTATTTTCGGTCTCCGATTGTCCTTTTTCGCCATGACAGGCCAAACAGGGCGCGGCGCGCTCTGCGATCGTTTCCGCTCGCCCTGACGATGCGATCAGGGCGAGCAGCAAAGCCGCGATGGTTTTACACATGGCGCAGTCTCGACGTTTTCGTCATTGCGACCCAACGGATCGCAATGACCCTTTCTTGCGACCTGTTCTGATTTACTGCGCCGCGACGTTGGGCTTGCCGTAGGTGATGCGATAGACGGCGCCGTTCCAGTCGTCGGAGACCAGCAGCGAGCCGTCCTTCATTTGCAGCACATCGACCGGCCGGCCGATGTAATTGTTGTTCTCCAGGAAGCCGGTGAGGAACGGCTCCATCGACTTGACCGTGCCGTCCGTGTTGAGCTTGACGACGACAACGTCCCCGCCAACCTTCCGGGACCTGTTCCACGAGCCGTGCCGAGCCACGAAGATGGCGTTCTTGTAGTCCTTCGGGAACATCTTGCCGGTGTAGAACCGCATGCCGAGCGAGGCCGAATGCGGCCCCATCAAACCGACCGGTGCGGTGAATTCGCTGCAGGAATGCCCCCAGCCGAATTCGGGATCGGAGATATTTCCCTGGTAGCAATAGGGCGCGCCGAAATCTTCGCCGGTTTTGGTGACGCGATTGAGCTCGTCCTGCGGCACGTCCTCGGACATCCAGTCGCGCCCGTTATCGGTGAAGTAGAGCTGCTTGGTTTCCGGATTCCAGTCGAATCCCACTGAATTTCGCACGCCGAGCGCCACCACTTCGGCACCGGTGCCGTCGAGATTGATCCGCCTGATCTGACCGTGCGCGTCGTCATGCAGAACGTTGTTGCCGGGCTGTCCGACCGGAACGTACAGCTTGTTGTCGGGTCCGATGGCGATGAATTTCCAGCCGTGGGCTTCATCCTTTGGCAAGCTGTCATAGATGACGGTTGGTTTCGGCGGGTTGTCGAGGTTGTCTTCGACCCGCTCGATCTTGGAAATCTTCGAAAGCTCGGCGATGTACAGCGTGCCGTTGCGGAATGCGACGCCGTTGGGCCGGTAGAGGCCTGAAGCCAGCACCTTGACCGTCCGCTTGCCGTCCTTGTTGACGATGGCATAGACCTTGTCGACGAGCCGGCTGCCAACAAACACCGTGCCCTTGTCGCCTTCGGCCAGCGACCGCGCATTCGCCATGCCCGCCGCGTAGACCTCAACGTTGAAGCCGGGCGGTACCTTGAGCTTCGCCGTCGGCAATTTATCGACCGCTGCCGCAATCGGTGGCGGCGCAACCGGCGAAAGCTTTGCCGCTGCTTCGCCGGCGGGCCGCCCGACCAAGGGTGACCCCGATGGCAGCGCCGGCGCCGCAGTCTGTGCCGCCGCAGCGGGTGGATTGGCCGGCTGCTGCGCAGCAGCGTCGAACGTTAACGCGCCGATAAAAGCAACGGCGAGCGACAAGTTGCGCAACCTGATCATCATCATGTTCTCCTTTGTGCGGAAGCCTTATCCAGGCATGGGCAAGCACGCCGGTGACCTTCCTGAGCGATGGTCTTCAATGCTTTTCCGCCGCTGCGCAATCGCAAACATCTTATGGGAAAGGCCATGACAGCACCGGAATAGATGCGAGCCCGCGGTGCTGCGCGGCGGTGACAATCGACCAGCGCATGGTCATTCCGGGATACCCATGGCGAATCGAACCATTGCGCCTGTCGTCAATGTTTTGTCACCGGTTGGTCGGCGGCGTCGAGGATGGCTTCGGCAAAGGGAAATTCGAGCACGATCTCGCCTTCATCGTCGGTCACTTCGAGAGTGGCATTCAAAAGACCACGCTCTGCGTCTTCGGTCTTCAGCAATTCCCGGATCATGGCCCGCGCGATCTCCCATGCACGATCCGGATTCCGCAGCTCTTCGCCTTCTGGATCGGTGATCAATTCGTCGCCGATACGGGTGTTGAAAAAATACCGCGGCATGATGAAAACCACTTTCGTCGAGGGCTTCGGCAGGGAGCCGGTTGTTCTCGCAGGTTATTTATTTGGAACTGACCGCACCAGCTTCGAATGGGCAGCGGCATCCGGCGACAGGACTGACCTTGAACCCGTTGATCCGTCATTGTTTTGACGGCGGACCACAAAAAACCGTGAATTTATCTTGCATTGCAACATAAAGAGGCGACGGATTTATCTTCAAAGATTTCACTGGCGAACTTTTTGTTCGACGTTAGGTTATGGGCAGGGCGGATTTCGTCCGGTTTGAATGGAGAGCCACAATGGCCTGGAAGACCCCAAAGATCGTCGAAGTGTCAGTTGGCATGGAAATCAACATGTATGCGTGCGCCGCCCGCAAGTAAGCGGTAGCGTTTAGCTTCACGTTTGACGCAGGTGGACCTCCAGGTGTGACACGCTCCTGATTGCAGGGTCGTGTACCTTCTGGTGTCCACCTTGAAGCTTTTGCAGTTGAAGTGTTGGAAGTGCCAGGAGACGGATCATGCTTCGGGTCGTCGTCCTGGGCGCTGCGGCGGGTGGTGGTGTTCCGCAGTGGAATTGCGGCTGTACGGTTTGCCGGGAAGCGCGAAACGAGCATCCCGAATTCAGAAGAACCCAGGCTTCGATCGCGATCAGCGCCGATGGCGATCACTGGTTCCTGATCAATGCGTCTCCCGATCTACGCCAGCAACTGATCGCGACGCCAAAGCTTCATCCGAAGGCAGGGGCGCTTCGTCATAGTCCGATATCGGGCGTCGTCCTGACCAATGGCGAAGTCGACGCGGTCGCCGGGCTATTGTCGATGCGCGAAGGTTCGCCATTCACGATCTATGCTCACCGAAGGGTGCTGGCGATCCTCGAGACCAACAGCATCTTCAACGTGCTGAACGAAAAGAACGTGCCGCGCCAGCCGATCGAGGTGGACAAGGCGTTCGAACCGACCCTGCCCGATGGTTCGCCTTCCGGCATTGAGATCCTGCCATTCGCCGTGCCGGGCAAGGGCGCGTGGTACCTAGAGGGCAAGGCTCATCCCGCAGGCGACGACGGCACCGGCGACACGCTTGGGCTTCGAATCGATGACAGAGCGAGCGGCAAATATATGTATTTCCTGGCGGCCTGTGCCAGCGTAACCAACGATCTGCGGGCCCGGCTCGCGGGCGCCTCCGCGATCTTCTTCGATGGCACGGTATGGCGCGATGACGAACTGATCGCCGCGGGCCTTGGCAACAAGACCGGGCAAGGCATGGGACATATTGCAATGTCAGGTGATTCCGGCGCGATCGCGGCTCTTGCCAACCTCGATATCGACAGGAAGATATTTTTGCATATCAATAATTCCAACCCGGTGCTGCTGCGCGACTCCGCCGAGCGCAAGACCGCCGAGCACGCGGGTTGGCAAATTCCGAACGATGGAATGGAGATCGTGCTTTGAACGCCATGACAGCCTTTTCTATTGGTGAAAGCGCCCCGCTGACGAGCGCCGAAGACCTTGAAGCCGCACTGCGACAGATCGGCGCGACGCGGTATCACAGTTTGCATCCGTTTCACCGGCTGCTGCACGGCGGCAAGCTGAACAAGGGGCAGGTGCAGGCCTGGGCGCTGAATCGCTATTATTACCAGAGCACCATTCCGATCAAGGACGCCGTCGTGATCTCGCGGTTCCACGACCGCGGCATCCGGCTCGAATGGCGGCACCGAATCGAAGACCATGACGGCGATCTCGGAACCGAGGGCGGCATCGAGCGCTGGCTGAAGCTGACAGAGGGACTTGGGCTCGACAGCGCCTATGTCGAATCGACCGAGGGCATTCTGCCGGCGACGCGCTTTGCGGTGGAAGCCTATGTCCACTTCGTCCGCGACAAGACGCCGCTCGAGGCCATCGCCTCCTCGCTCACCGAGCTGTTCGCGCCCAGCCTGCATGAGGAACGCATCTCGGGAATGCTGGCGCATTACGACTTCGTCAATCCCGACATCATGAGCTACTTCAGCCGGCGGTTAACGCAAGCGCCGCGCGATGCCAATTTCGCGCTCGATTTCGTCAAGACCCATGCCAGGACGCCTGCGGAGCGCGAGGCGGTCTGCAATGCACTGATTTTCAAGACCAATGTGCTATGGGTTCAGCTCGATGCGCTGTACCATGCCTATGTCGAAGGCCATGTGCCGCCGGGAGCGTTTGTTCCGAAGGAAAGTTAGAGCGAAATCTAAGAGGCCAACCAGAGACCAACCGATGGCAGCCCCGCAGAGCCGCAATATCACCGTTAGCAAGACCAGCCGGCCGCGGCTGCCCCGGCATGCCAAGCTGAAATTCGACGAGACACGGCAGCGCTGGGTCATTCTGGCGCCGGAGCGGGTTCTGGCACCGGACGAGATCGCGGTGGAGGTCCTGCAACTGTGCGACGGCGCCCGCAGCGTCGAACAGATGGTCGATCAGCTTGCCGAAAAATATGCCGCCGACCGCGACGCGATCGGCACCGACGTCATCGCCATGCTGCAGGACCTGGCCGACAAGGGTTTCCTGACCGAAGCTCGCGAGAAGACATCATGAGCCCGACCTTCACCGACGCCGGCGTCGCGGCGAACGCTCCCTCGGACGGCCTTGCGGTGCTGGAATCGCGCGGCTCGACGGCGGAGACCTTCGGCATTCCGCTCGCGGTGCTCGCCGAGCTGACGCATCGCTGTCCGCTGCAATGCCCCTATTGCTCCAATCCGGTGGAGCTGGATCGCGGCGGCAGCGAGCTCACCACGGAGGAATGGAAGAAGGTCCTCACCGAACTCGCCGAAGTCGGCGTACTGCAAATCCATTTCTCCGGCGGCGAACCGACCGCGCGCAAGGACCTGGTCGAACTTGTGCAGCACGCCAGCGATGTCGGACTGTATTCCAACCTGATTACGTCGGCCGTGCTGCTGACCAGGGAAAAACTGTCAGCCCTGGCCGATGCCGGCCTGTGTCACGTGCAGATCAGTTTTCAGGGCAACGAGCCCATCGTCGCCAATCGCGTCGCAGGCCTGAAAAACGCGCACGAAAAGAAACTTGAAGTCGCCAAATGGACGCGCGAGCTGGATCTGCCGCTGACCGTCAATGCGGTCATGCACCGCCAGAACCTGTTCCAGCTTGCAGACATCATACAGATGGCGGTCGATCTCGATGCCGACCGGCTCGAGGTGGCCAATGTCCAATATTACGGCTGGGCGCTGAAGAACCGCGCTGCGCTGATGCCGACGATCGAACAGATCGAGGAGACCAGCCGTATCGTCGAGGATGCCAAAGCGCGGTTGAAAGGCGTCCTGGCCATCGACTTTGTGGTGCCGGACTATTATGCGCTGCGGCCGAAAAAATGCATGGGCGGCTGGGGCCGGCAGTTCTTCAATATTTCGCCCGCCGGCAAGGTCCTGCCCTGTCACGCCGCCGAATCCATTACCGGGCTCGAATTCGAATCGGTGCGCAGCAATCATTCGATTGCCTGGATCTGGAAGAACTCCGAAGCCTTCAACCGCTATCGTGGCACCGGCTGGATGCCGGAGCCGTGCCAGAGCTGCGAGTTCAAGGAAATCGATTTCGGCGGCTGCCGCTGTCAGGCCTTTGCGCTGACCGGCGATGCCGGCAATACCGATCCGGCCTGCACGCTATCGCCGCTGCATGAGCAGATTTTCAAGTTGGCCGAATCCGAGGCGGCGGCCGACAACAACCGCTTCATCTATCGCAATTTTGCAGGCGGTACGCCGGAGACGGACGGCGAACATGGCGCCTGACGCCGATGCGGGCAAATCTTCTGGCCACCGCTCCGACCCATTCGCGCCGCTGACCTCACAACTGCTGCCGGTCGGCGACGGCCACGAGATCTACGTCGAAACCGTCGGCCGTGCCGATGGCATCCCGGCGGTCTATCTGCACGGCGGCCCCGGCAGCGGCTGCCAGCCCGATCATCGGCGGCTGTTCGATCCGGAGCGTTTCCATACAGTCCTGTTTGACCAGCGCGGCGCCGGCCGAAGCCGCTCCAAGGGCCGCCGCCAAGACAATACGCTGCCGCATTTGCTCGCGGACATGGAAATGATCCGCGAGCAATTCGGCTTCACACGCTGGATGATTGTCGGTGGCTCCTGGGGCGCCACGCTTGCGCTGGCCTATGCGCAGGCGCATCCGCAGCGGGTCTCGGGCATTGTGTTGCGCGCCACTTTCCTCGGAACCCGCGGCGAACTGGACGGCGCCTTTGGCGATGTGCTCCCGCGCTTCTACCCGGGCCTCGCCGGTGATTTCCTGAGCGTGCTGCCCGGCGATGAGCGCGACCGGCCGCTCGACGCTTACTGGCGCCGCATCCTCGACGCCGATCCCGCAGTGCACGGCCCGGCCGCCCGCGCCTGGCATGACACCGAACGGATCCTTTCCGAACACGCCCCGTCGCGGGTCCGGCTCGATCTCGGCTCGCTGAACTCAACGCAAGCCTTGCCCTCCACGCCGTTCATGGAAGCGCATTACTTCCAGAACGACTGCTTCATGAGGCCAGATCAGCTTCTGGCGGAAGCCCGCAAGCTCGCGGGCATACCCGGGATTATCGTGCAAGGCCGCTACGATCTGCTTTGTCCGCCAGCGACCTCGCATGCGCTTGCCGCCGCGTGGCCCACGTCCGAGGTTCGCTTCGTCGAGGGTGCCGGCCACCAGCTCTACGATCCAGGCGTCAGAGACGCGGTAATGAAGGCCATCGCGGACCTGGCTTCCAGCGCTACCCGATAAGGGGACGGCCCTAAGCGCGACGTCCGGCGGCTTGATTCCGCCATATATGCGCCGCCCATGCTGCACTGCCGCAATTGCAGGTGATGACGTTAACGTTACGGCCCTTCGACTAATGAAGACTGTCGATCAAGCAAAAATGGCTTTGTGGATCGCATTAATTGGTCCTAATAAGACAACCCTATGATCCAATTTGAAAACCACAAGAACGCCACCTGAGCGTTCGCCGGAAAAAGTAAGGCCGCGTCATTATTCGTCCCGGCGCGGGCAAGGCAGGAATGAAACCGACCGATATCTCTGCGCCCGATTACTTTCACAAAGTCGTCGATTGCCAATGGGCGTGTCCCGCACATACGCCGGTTCCCGAATATATCCGCTTGATCGCTGAAGGCCGCTATGGCGATGCCTACATGATCAATTGGAGATCGAATGTGTTTCCCGGAATTCTGGGACGCACCTGCGACCGTCCGTGCGAGCCGGCATGCCGCCGCGGCCGCGTCGAGGATAACCCGGTCGCGATCTGCCGGCTGAAGCGCGTCGCCGCCGACTTCAAGGACGACGTCAAGCACCGCATGCCGCAACCCTCGGCGAAAAACGGCAAGCGCGTTGCAATCGTCGGCGGTGGTCCGGCCTCGCTCACGGTGGCGCGCGATCTCGCGCCGCTCGGCTATCACTGCACCGTGTTCGATTCCGATCCCAAAGCTGGCGGGATGATGCGGACGCAGATTCCAAAATTCCGGCTGCCGGATTCGGTGATCGACGAAGAAACCGATTACATCCTCGATCTCGGTATCGAGTTCAAAGGCGGTCATCACATCGAGAGCCTGAAGAAGCTGCTGGCCGACAACTACGACGCGGTCTTTGTCGGGTCCGGCGCGCCGCGCGGCCGCGAACTCGAGATTCCCGGCCGCAAGGAAGCCGCCGCCAATATCCACATCGGCATCGACTGGCTCTCCAGCGTGTCGTTCGGTCATGTCGAGAAGATCGGCAAGCGCGTGATCGTACTCGGTGGCGGCAATACCGCGATGGATTGCTGCCGCACCGCGCGCCGCCTCGGCGGCGAGGACGTCAAGGTGATCGTGCGCTCCGGCTTCGAGGAGATGAAGGCGTCGCCCTGGGAGAAGGAGGACGCCATCCATGAGGATATTCCGATCCTCAACTTCATG
>JAJYAH010000660.1 GCA_021779635.1 Pseudomonadota bacterium
TGGCCGCCAATTCGGTGAACGTTACCGCCGCGATGGATTTCGGCGCGACGCCCTCGGCCAACATCACTGCGTTGCGACCCGCCATGACGGCGGTCTTGCCGGAGCCGGCGCCTGCTTCGACCAGGATTGAGCGATCATGCACGTTGATCGCGTCGCGTCGGGCTGCGTCATCTCTGAGCGCTTTGGTCGCGTCGGTCATCACTTGGCCTCCCAGACATGCACGGAGTCGCCAAAACGTTCGGTCGCGGCCGAAAGCTTGCGCTTGCAATAGGTTGCGCCAGCGTTCGCCGGGAGGGCGAAGGCCAGATCGTCAAAGGCGCCGCCAGTGTCAGGTCCGATCAAAGCGTTGCCTGCTGTCAGATTTGCGCGTGCTGCTTTCAGATAACCGGTGATCTCGATCAGCGTGGCTTCGGGGTCTTCAAGCTGGAGATTGATCTGGTCGCGCGGGTAAAGAAGGGAGGCGCTGATCGAGATATCCGCACCCAGCAACGCCTTCACAGCGAAGGCGTACAGGCACCGCTGCAGTTCCCGCCCTCCGTCGAGTCTGATGCTGTCCTTGGGGGGGCGACCGGTTTTGTAGTCGCAGACCAAGGCGCGCTGACCATCACCGGAGATGTCGAGACGGTCGATGTATCCGGCGATCCGGAACCCGGCGTCCGGAATTTCGACGACCATGGTTGGATTCCAAGGGGCCTCGGCCGTCGATTTGGCGGTCGCACCGCCAAACGGGACTTCCCCGTAGGCGCGAGCACCCGGCAGAGGCTCATCGCCGTACGTAAGCGCACGGCTCGTCAGAAGGCGCGCTTCATCTAGCGTTCGGCGCCAGATCACATTGGGCGGGACAGCTCGCTCGCTTTCCCAGACAACGGCGACCTCGTCGGCGGCGCTGCTCACCGCTGTCGCGATCTGGGTTTCGCTGGCGTGGCCGAGGCCGCCCGCCGCTTCCAGTTTTTGGAGGGCGAGGTCAAGCGTCATGTGAACCAGGTCGCCCATGCCGAGCGCGTCGAGAACAAGCGGATCCGTCCCGCTCTCGGGCGTGCGCATGTGCATGGCATAGACCCAGACAAAGCCGAGCGGATTGCGTAGCAAGCGTTTGAGCGAGCTGGCTGACTGCGTCCGGTCCAGAATGGCCAAAAGCAGGGGGTGGTCCGCGCGAACCAGGCCGTCATGGGGCGTTATTTCTTTGCGGTTCCAATTGCGCCAGCAGGTCGAGGCGCTGATCGCCTGTGGCTGATGGGCGAACTCTTCAGGCCGCGCCATAAGTCGATCGGTCTCGCTAAAAGCATGGCCTGGGACGGCGTTGCGGCGGACGTAGATCTCGACGCCGTGGCCACCAAGCAGGGAGCTGCGTCCGAGAAGTCGGCCCTCGCTGTCACGGCGCGAGCGAGACAAGACGACCTGGCCCGCAGTGGTCGCCAGAATGGTTTCGAAATCCCGGCGATCGGCTGCACCGACCGGGAGCGGATCAAGCTCGCTGGTGGGAATGATATGGTCCGAGATCAGGCGATCCTCAGAGATGGCGCGCGGCCAGCGCGAAGAGTTGAGACCGATCAGACGGACGAACCGGCGCGGCGATGCCGCCAGCGCACTGGCTGGCATCCAGGCGACGGACACACACGCCTCCAGGCCGTCATCCTGCTTCAGGGTCTCCAATGTCGCGTCGAGTGACCCGGAGGGACCGGCCAACAGAGCCTTGCGCCAGATCGCCAAGGCCCGTCCATTCAGAAGCGTTGTTCCGATTTCCGCCGCCGCGCTTGGACCCTTGGCGAGAATGGCGACGATGCCGCGTAGGGCCGTGGCGTGGTCCTGACCATCCGGCCAGTCGGCCGGGGTCAACCGATCAAGTAGGCGGGTCCATGCCTGCGCCGACGCCAGCGGTGCGTCGGTCGGCAGGACGCGCATCCAACCCGCGGGCAGAGTCCGGAACGGTCCCGTTTCCGAGCTACATAGGGCCGCCAGACGGCGCATCCGGGTCTGAGACAGGCCCCGTATGATGATGTCGGCGAGCGCGGCGGCTGCTTGGCCGTCGCGGGTCGTCGTGACTTTGACCCCGTGGACGAAGTGCAAATCGATGTTGGCGTCGGCACGAAGCGACAGAAAATGATCGTCGTACTCTCCGGGCGATGACGCGGCGATCGCGATGTCAGCGGGCTGGGCTTCACCGGATGCCAGAAGAGCGCGGGCCCATCGGATCGCCTCGATGGCTTCATGATAGGCCGTGGCGGCGCTGACGGCGTTGATTTCTGGCGTCTCTGGCTTCGATCGTAAGACAACGACGTCGGTACCCTCGAGCCAGGCGGGAGCGGAGCGTGGTCCAGCGGTCCATTGCACGGGTGTATGAGCGGTCAACGCTTGCAGTAATGGTCGCCAACAGGGCGAAAGCTCCGTGATGCCGATGATTTCGACCGGTCCAAGAACCGCCGGCGCATGATCAAGCCGCTTGCAGGCTGCCGCGACGATATCGGCCGGTCGCATCATGGCGGGCGGCAGTTGTGCCAGAACCGCAGATTCGAGACGCGCGATAGAGTCGAGGCGGGGATGGTCGTCAGCCCTCGCGGCGAGATCGATGCCGGCCCGCCACGCCTTGTGGAGTGTGTCGGCAGCGGCATCAACCATGCCCGGAAGCAGCTTGATGCTCTCCAATTCGCCAAGCGGTGTTTCGGGCAAAACTGCCTGAATTGCTGAGCGAAGGCTATCATCGTCGATCGCCAACGCGAACCCGCCAGCCATGCGGACGGCTAGTTGCTCGAAAGACAGAATCTGTAGGCCATGACACCGCTTTCGCGCGGCATCGAGCCGTACCTCGCGCATCGCCAATCGGCCGTGGACGACGATCGTTCGCCGATTTGAGATGCTCATCGCTGATCGCCTTTTGCCAATTTTTGGCGGGGTGCTGGATGGGTGACCGCGAAGCAAAGCCTTCGGCTACTTCTGCACGAGCTGGGATTGCGAGGTGCTTGCGAACTGGCGCCTGTCAGTTTCCAGTTGGCTATGGCGCGTCTCGATCCAGGCTTCCTCATCACTGCCCCCCCGTGCTCAAGACGGTTTTCGTTGACGCGGCTGCATCATAGGGATAGAAACTACATGCATCGCGCAGATATGTCCATATACTTTTTATCTGTCTCTGTCTTGGAGGAAAGCTCGATGGCAGAGGCCCGTGCGGCATTGAAGTGGGGGGTGGAGCGCCGCCTGGAATTTATCGAGTTCCGGCTGTTCTGGGAGGGCGGGGTCAACCGTTCGGACATCATCGACATGTTCGACGTCTCAGTCCCGCAGGCTTCTAAGGACCTCACACTCTATCAAGAACGCGCTCCGCAAAACGCGATCTACGACAAACGCGCGAAGCGATACGTCGCCAGCGAACATTTCGAGCCGCACTTTCTGAAGCCCGATCCGCACGGCTATCTCGCTCGGTTGCGCTCGGTAGCCGAGGGGCTAATCGACCTATCGGAGTCGTGGATCACCCAGATCCCGGAGACCGACATTGCCTTGACGCCGCGTCGGGATATTGACGCAACCGTCCTCAAGGCCCTGCTGGGGGTCGTTCGCGAAGCGCGCTCGATCGACATCCACTACCAGTCGATGAGCAGGACGCGGCCGGATCCGGTCTGGCGGCGGATATCGCCTCACGCCTTCGGATATGACGGTTTCCGCTGGCATGCGCGCGCATACTGCCATCTCGATCACGTGTTCAAAGATTTTCTGCTACCGCGCATCCTCGGCGTCGGAGCCGTGGGCGAATCTGGGGCACCTCGCCAGCAAGACGAGCTTTGGCAGCATCGCTTCGATGTCGTGATCGGTCCTCATCCCGATCTGACGGCTAGTCAGAAGGCCGTGGTCGCCAAGGATTATGGCTTGGAGAGAGGTCGCGGCGTCCTCACCGTTCGCTATGCCATGATGTTCTATGTCTTGAAGCGCCTGGGGCTACTCGGTGACGCCGCCAAGGATGACGCCCGCCGCCAGCATATCGTCGTCGTGAACCGAGCGGAGACGGAAGTTGCGCTGAAGAAATCTGCATTTCCGGCGTGAGAGGACCCCGCAATTCAAGGGGTACTGCGGAAATTCGAAAAAAATCGCCGATCCGAGGTTTTTGCCTTTCCGGGTATCCCCGTCGCATCGCGATCAACGGGTGAAGGACGGGTTGGGGGAGGCTCGGACACCGGTTTTGGCAGCTTGAGGGCATGAATGATTAGGCCACTTACAAAATGCGAGCCGGATGGCGTGGCCTACCTTCGCCCTGCCGGTGTCGAACAGCAGATCGGCGAGGCCCTCGGTCACGACCTGACTGAGCTTCGGCAACGCTTGCGTATCACCGATCGAAAATCGCCGGGGTACCTGAAATCAGAGTGCTTAGTGCATCTGATACGCCAGTCGCTGCGGGCCGGACAGCAGGCCAAAGCAGATGTGGCGTTGACAGTTTTGCTCATGCGCTGTGAAGCCATGCTGCGGGTAAAAATACCCGATGATGCGCTGGCCGACGCCGCCAGTGTCCGAGAGGAGATTATTTCCCAGTTCGGCGAA
>JAJYAH010000041.1 GCA_021779635.1 Pseudomonadota bacterium
GCCTCAGTTGAAGGATTTCCACTTGAATGCGATGTAGACAATAATTGCGAACGCGATCAATCCCCCGATCAGGATCTTGACGGCATCGGGACCACTCGCCGGAGCGATCCCGGTCGCGACAAGATAAACGCGGCCGAGGATTTCGGCACCGATGAAAAGCATGCCAAATGCAGCGCCCCATTTCTTCCTCGTGACGAGAACAGACAGACCGCCCAGGCTGTAGAAGAGGCCGGTAAGCCCCGCCGAAAATGAGGGTGCGATGCTGTGGTCGAGGATGCCCAGATAATTGCCGGCAAAGCCGACGACGATCTCTCCAAGACCGGCGATAACGGCAAATACCCCGACGATGATGATCCCGACCGGCGGGCGTCGATTGGCGGATTTCATGACCAATGTTATCATCGAAGCCGCGATGGACCAGCCGACAAGGAAACCTGGCCGTCATGGACGCGGACGCACGGCTCAGCCAACTGGCCAATCCCGGTCGATTTAATTAGGCTCGCTCCGACAACACATCACACTTTCGCGACGGGACCGATCAGGTGAGCAAGACCCCCAAGACAACCCCGAAGACAGCTTCAAAGACGGCGCCAGAGACAACTTCGAAGTCCGGCAAGATCTACATCGGCATCGGTGGCTGGACCTTCGCGCCGTGGCGCGGGGTGTTTTATCCGGAGAAGCTGACGCAGGCGAAGGAACTGGAATACGCGGCTTCGAAGCTGACCTCGATCGAGATCAACGGCACCTATTACGGCTCGCAAAAGCCGGAGAGTTTTCGCAAATGGGCGCGCGAGGTGCCCGACGGTTTCGTGTTCTCGCTGAAGGGGCCGCGCTTTGCCACCAATCGCCGGGTGCTGGCCGAAGCCGGCGACTCCGTCAAAAGGTTCTACGATTCCGGCGTGCTGGAACTCGGCGACCGGCTTGGTCCGGTGCTGTGGCAGTTCGCACCGACCAAGAAATTCGACGAAGCCGATTTCGGCAAGTTTCTCGAGCTGCTACCGCGCCAGCTGGAGGGACGCGCGCTGCGCCATGTGGTCGAGGTGCGCCATGACAGTTTTTGCGTGCCCGGTTTCATCGCGCTGTTGCGCCAGTTCGCAACGCCGGTGGTGTTCGCCGAACACGCCACCTACCCTGCGATCGCGGACGTGACCGCCAATTTCGTGTACGCGCGGCTGCAAAAGGGCAATGACGAGATCAAGACCTGCTATCCCCCGAAGCAACTCGATGCCTGGGCCAGGCGGCTGCAATCATGGGCCGGCGGCGGCGAGCCCGACGATTTGCCGCGGGTCGATCCGGCGAGGCCGAAACAAGCGCCGCGCGACGTCTTTGCCTATGTGATTCATGAGGGCAAGGTCCGCGCGCCCGCCGGCGCCATGGAATTGATCGAACGGGTGAAATAACCAGGAGCGTCCCGTGGCCAAAGCCAAGAAGCTCTTCACCATCGGCTATGAGCAGACGCCGGCCAAGTCGGTGCTCGACGAACTCGAGCGCGCCGGCGTGAAGCTGCTGGTGGACGTGCGCGCAGTTGCCTCCTCCCGCCGCCCGGGTTTTTCCAAGAACCAGCTTGCGGCCGGGTTAGACGAACGCGGCATTTCTTACGTCCATTTACGCGGACTGGGCACGCCGAAGGACGGCCGCATCGCCGCGCGCAGCGGCAAATTCGACGCGCTGCACAAGATTTACGCCAGGCATCTGAAGACGCCGCAGGCCAGAGAGGAACTCGACGAGCTTTCGTCGCTGGTCAGAAAATCCGGGCCGGTCTGCCTGCTCTGCTACGAGCGCGACCACCAGCACTGCCACCGGCAATGGATCGCCGAGATCATCGAGGATCGCGACAGCGTCAAGATCGAGAATCTCGCCGCGCCGCAGCTGTGAGATCGGGATTGCGAGCTGATGACGGCGATTGAACTCTGGAATATGATGAAATCAGATTGATCCGTGAAGGCAACGGAAGCGCGCTCCCTCTCCCACCCAACTCGGGTTTACCCGAGTTGGGCATCATGAATTGACGAAGTCGGATATATCCGGCTTCGATCGGGAGAGGCGACCTCTCATATTCCAATGCCCCTCACCCGATTTGCACTGGACGATGCTTTGCATCGCCAGGAGCAAATCGACCTCTCCCCGGCGGGGAGAGGTGAAGTGAGCCGCTGGCAGAACCCGGTCCAATCAAGGCCCTCCCGCTAACCCAATCGCCACACCGTCATCGGCTGGTCATAACCCCTGACGGCGACTTCGCCGAGCGACACCGCGTCGCCGCCGGCTTCACCCAGCGCATCGCGAACGGCGCTCGAGATCAGGAGCTGCGAACCGAAATCCTTGTTGAGCGCCTCCAGCCGCGACGCAAAATTCACGGTGTCGCCGATCACGGTATATTCCTTGCGCCTGGGCGAGCCAATATTGCCCGCCACCACTTCGCCGAAGTGGATGCCAATGCCAATCCGCAGCGGCCAGTGAGACGCGCTGTTGATGCGCTCCATCGCGGCGAGCATTTCGCGCGCCGCGCCGACCGCGTGATGAGCGGCGTCAACCACCTCGAACGGCGCGCCGAACAGCGCAAGGAATCCATCGCCGAGGAACTTGTTCACGATGCCGCCATGGCGATCCAGAATCTCCACCAACACCGCGAACGCGCCGTCGAGCCGGTCGACGACCTGCTGCGGCGAGCGCGAACGCGCCTCCGCCGTGAAGCTGCGAAAATCGACGAACATCACCGCAACGCGGCGGATATCGCTATCGGTGCTGGCGCCTTCGACCAGAAGCCGCTCCGCCACCTGCGGCGAAACGTGCTGGCCGAACAGGCTGGTGACGCGATCGCGCGCGGACGTGGCCGCGATGCTCGCCGCGAATTGACGGCGCAGTTGAACGCCGACCGCCCCCGCGAGAACCCCGGAGATCAGGATGATCATGCTGCGCGCGGCGTGATACCAGATATCGGGCGCCGGATCGGACGTCGCGACCGGATGGTAAAACATCGCCATGCAAAGCAGCTCGGCCGCCGCAACGAATCCAGTGAAGGTCGATAGCCAGAAATCGAGCCGCAGCGTCGAAAGGATGATGAAGATGAAATAGGCAAACGGCATCACGAACCCCAGCGCCTTAACCGGCCCCATGTTTCTGATGTGCACCGCCAGCGCGAAGGTCGGCAGCGAGGTTTCGATCAACGCTCCAACGTATCGCCGCAGCACCGGCAGGTCGCGATCGAGCCTCAGATACCGGTTGATAGTCGCATGGATCCAGAGTTCGAACAGGATGAACGGGATCAGGATGATCGTGAGATATGCCGGGCGGAACCGGCCCCGCCAGATGCCATCGAGTCCCTCGGGGTCAATCAGATCGACCGCCCAGAGCACGATGAGGAGGCCCAGTGCGGTGGCGATCAGCGACTTGATCCGCACCAGTTCGGTGCGCAGCACTTCCCGCGTCAATGCATGATCGAAATCGACCGACACCGCGGGCCGATCCACGCCGTCCCCACGCCACCATCGCTCCAGCATCGTGTTTGCTCGCGTATGATCCGCCACAATGTAAGCGGTCCGGCGAAAAGATCATGCACGCTTTCAGGAGTCCAGAGCACGCCATCGTCCGCAGCGGCGCGGCGCTAGCTGTGAAACTTCAACCCGTCGACGATCTTGTCGATCACCTTGCGCTCGGCGCGCACGGCGAGCCCGACCAGATTGAGTTCGGCGCGGATCACGGCCTTCACCGCGTCGCGGTTGGCCGCATCATGCGTGGTCCTGAACATGTCCTCGGTATAGACGGCAGGCTTCACGCCCCTCGCCAGCGCCCGATCCAGCGCGCGCGTCAGCGCCGGCCGGTCGGCGCCATAGATCAGGATCGGCTGGCCGATCAGCGACAAATAACGGGTACCGGAGCCGTCTTCGTAGGCTTCGCCGATACATTCGGGAAACGCGGCTGCGATGCCTGAGGTCAGGAACGACGCCACGTTCAGCTTTTGCCAGACCTCAAGCTCGGTCCGGATCACGACCGCGATCTTGGTGTCGAATTGCATGGAAGCTCCGGTGTCATCCCGGGGGCGCGCTGGAATGAATTCTAAGCTAACCCCTGGCGTCGCAGGCCCAGGCGCGGATCACGCATGTCTTGCCGCCGAATTCGTAGCACTTGCGGGTGGCTTCGTTGAGCGAGCTCGAAATCCGCGAGTTGACGGCATAGCCGTGCGCACCGCAGGGGTTGGTCATGTCGATCGAAAACGCGGCACAGGCCCGCTTCATGGTCACCGTCGTGGTGCACTCGCCCTTGCATTGCTTGCGCGCCGCGGCCACCGCGCCGGCCTCGCCGGCATAATCATAGGCCTGGCCGTAAGCGCCGCATTTGCCGATCGCGAACGCGCCCGCCGCCCACGATTCAGTGATGAAGCGCGAGGCGCCGAGCACCATGGTCAACGCAAGAATGAACAGCGCGCGGCGTTGCGCAACGGCAGTCGAAACGATCAAAATCCCCTCCCCCGAGGCCGGTCCGCCGCAAATCTACGGGAGAGGACGTTTCAACTTGGTGAACGACAGGTTGAAACGGGGCCAGTTCAGCCGCGCCGTGCGTCCTCGAGCGCCTGGGGTGTATCGATATCGAGAAATGCGCCATGGCCCTCGACCGGGACTTCCGCCACCGTCTCGCTGTGCCTGGTGATCAGGTGGCGGGCGCCGATATCGCCGTCGAGCGTCATCAACTCCTTGAAAAACCGCCGCGACCACAGCACCGGATTACCGCGCCGGCCATCGCTGACGGGCACTGCGATCAAACTGCCGCTGTCGGGCGCAAACGCCTCGATCAGCCGGTCGATCAAATGCGCTGATATGAGCGGCATATCGCCAAGACATACCACCGCGCCGTCGGCATCGTCGGGTACCGCCGCAATGCCCGCCTTGACGGAGCTGGCCAGTCCGGCGGCAAAATCCGGATTGTGCACGAACTTCACCTTGAGCCCGCGCAGCGATTTCTCGACCTCCGCGGCCTGGTGCCCGGTGACCACGATCACCCCCCGGGCTTTCGACGCCAGCGCCTGTTCGGTCACGATCCGCACCAGCGTCTTGCCGCGGAATTCGGCCAGAAGCTTGTTGGGGCCGCCCATCCGGGTCGAGCGCCCGGCGGCGAGAATGATGGCGGCAACGTTGCGGTTACCGTCGGCGCCGAGACTGGCGCGCGGCTGCGGCCGTGTCACGATCTCCATCAGCAAGCCGCCGACGCCCATGCCGGTGAGTTCGGCGCGGGTGACCTTGAGACCTGCCAAAAGGCGCATCAACACCCAGTCGAAGCCGTTCTCGACCGGCGAGCGTGCGCAGCCCGGCGCGCCCAGCACCGGCACGCCGCCGGCATTGCCGATCAGCAGCAGGTTTCCGGGATCGACCGGCATGCCGAAATGCTCGATGGCGCCGCCGATGCCCGAGATCGCCGCCGGAATCACGTCGCGCCGATCGGCGATCGCGGACGCGCCGAACACGATCACAAGCTCCGCGCCGAGCCCGAGCAGTTCCTTGATCGCGGCCGCCAGCGCCGTCTCGTCATGCGGCACGCGGCGCTCGGCGATGATGGCGGCGCCGGCAGGCGCCAGCCTCTCCGCCGTCACCCGCAAGGTCTTTTCCACCACCTTCAGCGCCAGCCCCGGCAGCAATGTCGAGACGATGCCGACGCGTTTGATGGTGTAGGGCGCGATCCGCAACGCGCCCCCGCTCGCCGCAGCCACCGCCGCGTCGCGCAGTTTCGCCTCGACCCCGAATGGAATGAGCTTGACGGTCGCGACCATCTCGCCTTCGACCACCGGCTTGTAGGCGGCGAGCGTTGCGAAGGTGATGGCTTCATCGACGCCGTTGATGCGATCAACCGCCGCGCGGTCCACCACCAGCACGCCGGCCCTGGCCGCGAACAGATTGGCGCGGCCGGTAAATGCGCGCTCGACATTGACGCCGTCGCCGGCGACCGCCTGCGCGATGCTGGCCGCCGCCACATCTTCCGAGACGTCGCCGTCTTCAAGCCGGACCACGACGATCTCCTTGACGCCGGCGTGGCACAACGCCTCCACCTCGGCGGGTCCGATCGTGGTGCCCTTCTTCAGCACCAGCGATCCCTGACGCAGGGTGTGAACGGTGACGCCGCCGATCGCGTCCGCCGGGCTGGCGGGGCCGAATTTCATGCGGCGTTCTCTTTTGGCAACCGCAGCTGCGCGGTGATCTCGGCCATGATGGCGACGGCGATCTCGGACGGCGAGACCGCGCCGATCGGCAGGCCGATCGGGGCATGAATACGGGCGATATCGGCATCGCTGGCGCCCTGTGCCTTGAGGCGTTCGCCGCGCTTGGCGTGGGTCTTTCGCGAACCCAGCGCGCCGATATAGAAGCAGTCGCGCTCGAAGGCGTGCAGCAATGCCGGATCGTCGATCTTGGGATCATGGGTCACCGCGACGAACGCGGTGTAATGATCGACATGGAGCGGCGGCAGCGCCACGTCGGGCCATTCCGCGATCAGCGGCACGTCGGGAAACCGCTCGGGGCTTGCGAATGCGGTGCGCGGATCCACCACTGTCACGTCGTAGTCCAGCGACCGCGCCAACGGCGCCAGCGCCTGGCTGATATGAACCGCACCGACGATGACGAGGCGCGCGGTCGGCGCATAGACGTTGAGAAACAGTTTCTTGCCACCGGCCTCGACCATGCCGCTCTTGCCCATGCGCAACTGCCGGGCGAGTTCGGCGCGCAGCGGATCGGCAGCGATGTCGGCGGCCTTGACCAGCCGCTGCTCGCCAGTAGCGGTATCGGTGACGACAATCACCGGCCGCCGCGCGGCGCGCTCGACATTGACCGCTGCCAGCGTCTCAAGCTTCACGACTGGCCGACTTTCTCGACGAACACCCGGATGGTGCCGCCGCAGGACAGCCCGACATTCCACGCGGTCTCGTCGGCGACGCCGAATTCGAGCATTTTCGGCTGGCCGCTGGCGATCACATCGAGCGCCTCGGTGACCACTGCCCCCTCGACGCAGCCTCCGGACACCGAACCCAGGAAGGTGCCGTCGTCGTTGATCACGAGGCTTGAGCCTGCGGGCCGCGGCGCCGAGCCCCAGGTTTCAACCACGGTGGCAAGCGCTACGCCGTGACCGGCCTTCTGCCAGTCCTCAGCCGCCTTGAGGATGTCTTGGTCGCGATTGAGCATGGGAGCCTCTTTCAAGCTGCGGAACGGATCAGGCTGCGGTGATGCGGCGGCGTTGCGGACGAGAGCGCCGATACCAGCCCCTCGATTGAACTCAAATTATGCACCGGGCGGAATTCGTCAACGTGCGGCAGCATCATTTTGATGCCTTGCGCCTTGGCCTCGAACCCGCCGTAGCGCAGCAATGGATTGAGCCAGATCAGCCGGCGGCAGGACCGGTGCAGCCGGTCCATCTCGAACGCCAGCCTGGCGTCGGCCTCGCGCTCCAGCCCGTCGGAAATCAAGAGCACGATCGCGCCCTGCCCGAGCACGCGCCGGCCCCACAGCTTGTTGAAACTGTGCAGCGAGGTGGCGATCCGGGTGCCACCGGCCCAGTCCTCCACCGTCAGCGAACAGCTCGCCAGCGCCTCATCGGGATCCCGCGCCCGCAGCGCCCGCGTCACATTGGTGAGGCGGGTGCCGAACAGAAACACCGAAACGCGCTTGCGCGCATCGGTGATGGCATGCAGGAAATGCAGGAACAGCCGGGTATATTCGCTCATCGAGCCCGATATATCGAGCAGCGCGACGATCGGCGCCGGCTTGTCGATCCGCCCGAGCCGATGGATGTCGATGATATCGCCGCCGGTGCGCAGACTGCCGCGCAGGGTGCGGCGCATGTCGAGCCGCAAGCCCCGCGCATCGGGCTGATAGCGGCGGGTGCGCAATTCGGCCTGCGGCAATTTCATCTGGGCGATGGCGCGGGTCACGGTCGCGATTTCGGCCGCACTCATCTGCGCGAAATCCTTCTTCTGCAACACCTCGGTGTCGGAGACCGAGAGCCGGATTTCCCGTTCCTGGGCCTGCGGGGCTTCGCGCGTCTGCGGCTGCGACATCGCCTCCTGGACCCGGCGCGAGGCCGGCGGCGGCTTCTTCCTGGCGTGATCCGGCAGCGGCACCGAATCGAGCAGATGCTTCCACTCCTCGGCGGCGCGAAAGAACAGGTCGAACGCCTGCGCGAATATCAGCGCGTGCTCGTGGCGCTTGACGAAGATGGCCTCGAGGGTGGTGTAGACGTCGGCGCGGTTGCCGATCTCGATCAGGCGCAGCGCCTTCAGCGCGTCGATCACCGCACCTGGCCCGACCGGTATCCCGGCGGCACGCAGCGCGCGGGCAAAGCCGACGACGTTGTCGGCGATCAGGCCGGTCGGGGGTGAGAGATGATTGATGGCCATCGCAGATAATCCAGTTATGCCTCTCACGCGGGCGGCGCTTCCCCCTCTAATTCTCGCTCGTCGCCTCTTTCAAGACCTTCTGCAGCGTGTCGCCCTGCATCCGCGCAATGTCGTCCTGGTATTTCAGGAGCGCGCCGAGCGTATCGCCCACCAATTGCGGCGTCAGCGAACGGGCGTCGAGTTCGGTCAGCGCGGTCGCCCAGTCGATGGTTTCGGCCACCCCCGGCGACTTGTAAAAATCCTGCTCGCGCAGCGCCTGCACGAAGGCGACGACCTGTTGCGACAATTTCGCGGAGATTCCAGGCACGCGCGACTTGACGATCGCAAGCTCACGCTCGGCGGAGGGATAATCCACCCAATGATAGAGACAGCGGCGCTTCAGTGCGTCGTGAATTTCGCGGGTGCGGTTCGAGGTGACGATCACGATCGGCGGGTGCGGGGCCTTGACGGTGCCAAGTTCCGGTATCGTCACCTGGAAGTCGCTGAGAATTTCCAAAAGATAAGCCTCGAACGCCTCGTCGGCGCGGTCAAGCTCGTCGATCAGCAGCACCGGGGCGCCGGCGACGTCCGGCTCCAGCGCCTGCAGCAGCGGCCGCTTGATCAGATAGCGTTCGGCGAAAATGTCGCTGGAAAGCTGCTCGCGGTCGGTATCGCCGGCCGCCTCGGCCAGCCGGATCGCAATCATTTGCGCAGCACTGTTCCACTCATAGACCGCCGAAGCGACGTCCAGACCTTCGTAGCATTGCAGCCGGATCAGCTTTCGACCCAATGCCGCCGCCAACACCTTGGCGATCTCGGTCTTGCCGACGCCGGCCTCGCCTTCCAGGAACAGCGGCCGGCCCATGCGCAGCGACAGATACGTCACCGTCGCCAGCGAGCGTTCCGCGAGATAGCCGTGCGATGTCAGCAATTCGAGCATCGCATCGACGGAGGTAGGCAGCGCCGATGCGGTCATGGGACAACCAGTCTTGATGCGCCAGGATTTGGCGGAGGATTTGGCAATGTCACGCTTTGCCGGTCGCAGCTTCAACGGCACGGCGCGCCAGCACCGAGATCAGATGCGCGCGATATTCGGCACTGCCGTGCAGGTCGCTGTTCAGTCCGTCGGCAGGCACCGTCAAACCGTCGAGCGCCTTGGGCGAGAAGCGCTTCTTCAAGGCTTCTTCGAACGCGGTGACGCGGAACACGCCCTCCGAACCGGCGCCGGTCACGGCAACGCGGACATCCGAGGGACGCTTGGCGACGAACACCCCGACCAGCGCGTAACGCGAGGCCTGGTTGCGGAATTTGATGTAGGCGGCCTTTTTGGGCAGCGGGAACATCACCTTGGTGATGATCTCGTCGCTCTCGAGCGCAGTGGTGAACAGCCCCTGGAAGAACTCTTCCGGCTTCAGTCGGCGCTTGTTGGTGACGATGGTCGCGCCGAGCGCGAGGCAGGCCGCGGGATAGTCGGCGGTGGGATCGTTGTTGGCCAGCGAGCCGCCGATGGTGCCCTTGTGGCGCACCGCGGGATCGCCGATCAGGCCGGCGAGTTCGGCCAGCGCCGGGATCGCCTCCCCCACAGTGGCCGAGGTCGCGACATCGGCGTGCTTTGCGGTAGCGCCGATCACCAGCGAACGGCCCTTCATCTCGATACCGTCGAGACCTTCGATATGGGACAGGTCGACCAGATGCGGCGGGCTGGCGAGCCGCTGCTTCATGACGGGCAACAAGGTGTGGCCGCCGGCGATAACCTTGGCGTCTTCATTCTTGAGCAGCAGATTGGCGGCCTGCCGCACGGTCGCCGGACGATGGTATTTGAATTCGTACATCGGATATTCCTGAGCGCTGTGCGCTGAAATCGTTACGCGAGATCGGAGTTCGCCATCGCCTTGGCGCCAGCCGCGATCGACTGGACGATGTTCTGATAGCCGGTGCAACGGCACAGATTGCCTTCCAGCTCCTCGCGGATGGTATGATCGCTGAGATCGTGGCCCTTGCGACGGACGAGGTCGACGCCGGTCATGATCATGCCGGGTGTGCAGAAGCCGCATTGCAGGCCGTGATGCTCACGGAACGCCTCCTGCATCGGATGCAACGGCGCGCCATCGGCGGCAAGGCCCTCGATGGTCCTGACCTCGTGCCCGTCAGCCATCACCGCGAGCGTCGTGCAGGATTTGACGGCCTTGCCGTCCAGATGCACGACACAGGCGCCGCATTGCGAGGTGTCGCAGCCGACATGGGTGCCGGTCAGCCGCAGATTCTCGCGTAGAAATTGCACCAGCAGCGTACGGGGGTCGATATTGGCGTTGACGGGATTGCCGTTCACGATCAGGGAAATCTTGGCCATTCAGCACTCTCTTCATCTGCACTGCCACATTGCACGGCGGCGCAGTCATTAAAATCATTCCAAGGCCATAATATGGGCCATCCCGGCAATCGGCAACCTCGCCCGGGGCCGTGCCTGATATGACTTTGCCGGACTTCGGCGGGCCGGCCCGGTTTGGCGGACCGGTCTTTCCAGGAGAATCAGCCTCTATAGAGCCTCCGTTCCGATGGAATCGGAGCGGAGGCTCTACGTCTCTATTTGACGCGTTTTCTTTACGCGAACCGGTTTCCACTTCGCTGGAAAACGCTCTGGCGGGCTAGGCTTGCACCGCCTTGGCGAAATTCGCGAAAAACTCATCGGCCAGTTTCTTGGCCGCGCCGTTGATCAGCCGCTGTCCAAGCTGGGCCAGCTTGCCGCCGATCTGGGCCTCGACATTGTAGGTCAGCAAGGTGCCGCCGTCCTTGTCGGCCAGCGCCACCGTGGCGCCGCCCTTGGCGAAGCCCGCGACACCGCCCTCACCCTCGCCCGAAATCTTGTAGCCATTGGGCGGATCGAGATCGCTCAGCGTCACCCGGCCCTTGAAGCGGGCCGACACCGGGCCGACCTTCATCTTGGCGACCGCGCGAAAACCGTTGTCCTCGGTTTTCTCCAATTCCTCGCATCCGGGGATGCAGGTCTTGAGCACCGCCGGATCGTTCAATTTGGCCCACACAGCCGCGCGCGGCGCTCCAAGCTGAACTTCGCCGTTCATTGTCATGGCCATGGAATGCCTCCTAGTTTGCACACAGTGTTTCCCCCAAGTAAAGCACGCACCGACCAAAAGGAAGGGGACCAATGGAGGAGAGGCAATGCATCTTCGCACCGCAACAGACGTCCCGGAGCCTTTGGGATGGGCCAAGACTTGGGGATTGGCAGAGACAGGCGGGAATGGTTAGGTCGCGCGCATCATGAGCACCTCCCTGTCACCCCTGCTCGCGCCCATGCTGTCGAGCACCGCCATGCGCGCGGTCTGCGACGATGCGACATATCTGCAGTATATGCTCGATTTTGAAGCAGCCCTCGCGCGTGCCGAAGCGGCGACCGGGGTCATCCCCGCAAAGTCAGCCGCTCCGATCACCGCAGCCTGCAAGGCCGCATCGTTCGATCTCGGCGCCCTTGCCGAGGCCGCGACGCGGTCCGGCAATCTCGCGATCCCGCTTGTCAAGGCGCTCACCGCCAACGTCGCCGGAGCCGACGCCGATGCGGCGCGCTACGTGCATTGGGGCGCCACCAGCCAGGACGTGATCGATACCGCCGCCATGCTGACGTTGCGGGCAGCGATCGACGCGCTGCTGCCGGATCTGGATCGCGCCATCGCCGGCTTTGCCAAACTTGCAAGGCAGCATCGCGCCACCGCCATGGTGGCGCGCACCTGGCTGCAACATGCCTTGCCGATGCCGTTCGGATTGAAGCTGGCGGAATACGCCGCCGCGCTACAGCGTTCGCGCGCCCGGTTGCATCGAATGGGCAAGGAGACGCTGGCGCTGCAGTTCGGCGGCGCCGCGGGGACCCTCGCCGCACTCGGCGACAACGGATGGCGCGTTGCCGAGAAACTTGCGCAGGAACTCGAGTTGCCGCTGCCGGATGCGCCGTGGCACACCCACCGCGACCGCATGGCGGAGGCGGCTTCGTTGCTGGCAATTCTCGCGGGAACATGCGGCAAGATCGCCCGCGATGTGTCGCTGATGATGCAGACCGACGTCGCCGAGGCGTTCGAGCCGGCGGGCGAAGGCCGTGGCGGCTCGTCGACCATGCCGCACAAGCGCAATCCGGTCGCGGCTGCAACCGCGCTGGCCGCAGCCACCATGGCACCCAATCTCGCGGCGACGATGTTCGCGGCACAGGTGCAGGATCACGAGCGCAGCGCCGGGCCGTGGCACGCGGAATGGCCGACATTGCCGATGCTGCTGCTGGTCACATCGGGCGCGCTCGCCGCCATTGTCGATATCGCCGAAGGGCTGGAAGTCGATCCGGCGCGCATGCGCGTCAATCTCGACGCCACCCACGGGCTGATCATGGCCGAATCGGTGACGATGGCGCTCGCGGAAAAGATCGGCAAGAGCGAGGCCCATCATCTAATGGAGGCCGCGAGCAAAAGGGCGGTCGCCGAGAAGAAGGATCTGCGCGACGTGCTGACCCGGGATCCGAAGGTCGCCGCCCATCTCGACGCCGGAAAAATCGCGGAACTGTTCGATCCGATGGCCTATCAGGGCGTTTCACAGTCCCTGATTGACCGGCTGCTCGCCTCGCTCGACAAGAAACAGTAATCATCAATGCCGTCATTGCAATGACGAATAACGTTCCCTGATATATGGAAACATACCATGCCGATGATCGATGCCGACGGCTGCCTGCTCCACGTATCCGTCGAAGGCCGTGACAGCGGACCGACCTTGATGCTGTCGAATTCGCTGGGCTGCACCATGCGGATGTGGGAGCCGCAGATGCCGGCGTTCACCCGGCTCTTTCGCGTGATCCGCTATGACCGGCGCGGCCAGGGCAAATCCGCCGTGCCGCCCGGCCCCTATTCCATGGAGCGCTTCGGCCGCGACGTGCTGGCGATCCTCGACGACCTCAACATCAAGAAGGTGCATTGGTGCGGACTGTCGATGGGAGGCATGGTCGGACAGTGGCTCGGCGCCAACGCGCCGCAGCGATTCCACAAGATCATCCTCTGCAACACCAGTTGCTACTATCCCGATCCGACCAACTGGCTCAACCGCATCAAGGCGGTGAAGGAAGGCGGCATCGCCTCGATCGCAGACGCCGTCATCGCCGGCTGGCTGACCGCGGACTTCCGCGAACGCGAGCCGCAGATTGCCGCCAACATGAAGGCCATGCTGATCGCTTCCCCGGTGCAGGGCTATCTGGCCTGCTGCGAGGCCCTGAGTACGCTCGATCAGCGCGCGCTGTTGCCAAAGATCAAAAGCCCGACGCTGGTGATCGCCGGACGTCACGACATCGCGACACCGGTCGCGGCCGGCGAGTTCATCCGCAGCCAGATTCCCGGCGCCGCCTTAACGATTCTCGATGCCGCGCATATTTCCAATGTCGAACAGCCGCACGCCTTCACCGAAGCCGTGGTCGGCTTCCTGACGCAACGCTGACCCTAACAGCCGTCATTGCGAGCGCAGCGAAGCAATCCATAGCGCCACAAAGGAAGAATGGATTGCTTCGTCGCTTCGCTCCTCGCAATGGCGGGAGGAGAGCTGCATGAACGATCAAAAACGCCGCGACGACGGCATGGCCCAGCGGCGCAAGGTGCTTGGCGATGCCTGGGTCGACAAATCGATCGCAAACAGGAATTCGTTCAACGGCGAGTTCATCGACCTGATCACGCGCCATGCGTGGGGAGAAATCTGGACCCGGCCGCATTTCGACCAGCGCACCCGCCGGGTGCTGGTGATCGGCACCATGGTCGCGCTCGGCCAATGGGATGAATTCCGCCTGCACGTGCGCGCAGCGCTCGCGGAAGGCGGCTTCACGCCCGACGACATCAAGGAAATCCTGCTGCAACAGGCGATCTATTGCGGCGTGCCCGCGGCCAACCATGCCGTCAAGGAGGCGTCAGCGATTGTCCAGGAACTGGGGCTGCTGAAGGGGTAGATCCTCAGCCATCGCGCTGCGATTGGTCTCAGCCCGAACGGGAGGCTCGACCAGCAACACGATCGCGGTGCCGAGCAGCATCAGCAATTCGGTCGCGTGCAGCCGAAGGGCTGCGGTCTCGCCGACCTGCGAAGCCATGACCATGCTGCCGAGGCTGATCAGGCTGCCGATCGCAAGCGCCATCGCCAGCGCTTCGTTGCAGCCGCCGGCCTTGCGGATCGAGGGGCGGGTGATGAAGATCAGAAAGACTGTAAAAAAGGCCACGACGGTAAGCCTTCCCAGCGCCAGCAGCCACGCGAAGCGAACCGTGGTCGCCGACGCCAATTGCAGG
The DNA here is from genome assembly GCA_021779635.1 of Pseudomonadota bacterium. Next base: position 14,656 of record JAJYAH010000041.1, read on the forward strand.
TGATCGCTGACAAACAACGCAACCGATACACTCGGCTGTTCATAAAGGCCGTGGATCGGCGAAATCATGATCCTGAAAGCGATGATGGTCCAGGTCGGAATGAAATAGGCCGCCAGCAGCGCGCCATTGAATGAACTGATCCGCCAGTTTGTGGACATCTTATTTCCCGCGTTTCCGCCGGCTCCGACCGGGAGCGGCGGCGTTGCGGAGGTAACGCCCTTAAACTGCGAGGGGCAATTTAAACCTTTTGTTTACCTTAATTGGCGCACCGGCTTACCGGCAGGCGGCGCCGCCGCAATCCCGCGCGCCCGGTCGCGGGCGCAGAAACCTAATCAAGAAAAATCCCGCCTTTCGGCGGGACTCTCCTGCTCTCGCGTAGTTCACCTTCGAACTAGCGATCCTTTGGCGTCTGCTGGCCCGGCTTCTGGCTCGGGTCCTGCTGTTGCTGGCCGGGCTTCTGGCCGCCGCCCTGTTGCTGGCCGGGCTTCTGGCCCGGATTCTGATTCTGCTGGCCCGGGTTCGGGTTCTGGTTCGACATCGAAGGTCTCCTCTGTTGAACGTGGTCCGGGACAACCGAACAGCCTGGCGTTGGTTGCCGGGAGTCCCCAGTTCCGTCGTGATCATTGCGTGGTGATAGCTTGTCGCAACTGCGGCCACGGAACCGGAAGACCAAAACTAGCTATGTACAAGCGCTTGGGCGGCGCTTCACGCTGTTGCCGCACCGGGTTCCCGCTGTTAGAAAATGAGACGACGCGTCGTTCCGGCTGCCGGGGCCATCGCCGCGGAGTTTGTTGAAGCGAGCATTTTCTTTACGGCAAACCGGGTCCACTTTGCCGGAAAATGCTGCAAACAGCGGCAGCGCATGGACTATTTCGCCCAGCAACTCATCAACGGCATCGTCCTCGGCTCGATCTACGGCCTGATCGCCATCGGCTACACCATGGTCTATGGCATCGTCGGCATGATCAATTTCGCCCATGGCGATATCTTCATGATCGGCGGCTTTATCGCGCTGATCAGCTTCCTGATTCTAGTCTCGATCGGCCTCACCGTGGTGCCGGTGATCCTGCTGATCGTCCTTCTGGTGTCGATGGCGGTCACAGCACTCTACGGCTGGACCGTGGAGCGTATCGCCTACCGGCCGCTGCGGCACTCGTTCCGCCTCGCTCCGATGCTGTCCGCCATCGGCATGTCGTTCGTGCTCAGCAATTATTCGCAAGTGGCGCAGGGCGCGCGGGTCAAGCCGGTGCCGCCGATCATCACCGGCGGCTATACATTATTCGAACGGAACGGCTTCGTGGTGCGGCTGTCCAATGTCCAGATCATCGTCGTCCTCACCACCATCGTGCTGCTCGCGATTTTCACCTGGCTGGTGGCGCGGACCCGGCTCGGCCGCGACATGCGCGCCTGCGAGCAGGACCAGACCATGGCGGCACTGCTCGGGGTCGATGTCGACCGCACCATCTCCATGACCTTCGTGATCGGTGCCGCACTCGCCGCCGTCGCCGGCATGATGTACCTGCTGTATTACGGCCTGGTGGATTTCTTCATGGGCTTTGTCGCCGGCATCAAAGCCTTCACCGCCGCCGTTCTCGGCGGCATCGGCTCGCTGCCCGGCGCGATGCTGGGCGGGCTGGCGATCGGCCTGATCGAGACGCTTTGGTCGGCGTATTTCTCGGTCGAGTACAAGGACGTCGCCGCGTTCTCGATCCTCATCGTCGTGCTGATCTTCCTTCCGACCGGCCTGTTGGGCCGGCCCGAAGTTGAAAAAGTTTGACGGGCGACGGCGTGACCACATTGGCGCCCGAACCGACGCCCGCTTCGCGCCTCCCCGGCGTCGCCTTCATCTTCAAGAAAGCCCTGATCAGCGCGCTGGTGGCGCTGGGACTGTTTTCGCTGATGATCGGTATTCGCACCGAGGCCGGCCCTGAAGGGCAGCTGATCTATTGGACGCGCTTCGGCGATCTCGCCGCCATGGTCGCAATTGTGTTCGGCGGCAGCATCGTGGTGGAGTTGCTGCGGCAGTGGTGGGGACCGGTTGGCACGGTCAGGCTGGTGCCGCCGTCCGTGAAAAGCACGCTGGCGGTGCTGCGGCGCGGAGTAGCCCCGGTACTCCTGATCTTCACGTTTCTGGTGCCGGTGATTTTCTACGATCAGCGCTACATCCTCGATCTCGGCATTCTGGTGCTGACCTATGTGATGCTGGGTTGGGGACTGAACGTGGTGGTCGGCCTCGCCGGCCTGCTCGATCTCGGCTACGTCGCCTTTTACGCGGTCGGCGCCTATTCCTACGCGCTGCTGGCGACCAATTTCGGGCTGTCGTTCTGGGTCTGCCTGCCGCTTGCCGGAATCCTTGCCGCATTCTGGGGCGTGCTGCTCGGCTTTCCGGTGCTGCGGCTGCGCGGCGACTATCTCGCCATCGTCACACTGGCATTCGGCGAGATTATCCGCCTCGTCATCATCAACTGGCAAAGCCTGACCGGCGGACCCAATGGCGTCAGCGGCATTCCGCGGCCGACCCTGTTCGGCATTCCGCTCACCGCAGGCGATGACGGCCTTGCCGCCAGGCTCGGCATCGAGTTCTCGCCGACCCAACGCATCGTGTTTCTGTTTTACCTGATCCTGGCGCTGGCGTTGCTCACCAACTGGGTGACGATCCGGCTGCGGCGGTTGCCGATCGGCCGCGCCTGGGAGGCGTTGCGCGAGGACGAGGTCGCCTGCCGCGCGCTCGGCATCAACACCACCACGACCAAGCTGACCGCATTCGCGACCGGCGCCATGTTCGGCGGCCTCGCCGGCGCGTTCTTCGCCACAAGGCAGGGGTTCATCAGCCCGGAATCCTTCACCTTCCAGGAATCGGCGCTGGTGCTGGCGATTGTCGTGCTCGGCGGCATGGGCTCGCAGCTCGGCGTCGCGCTCGCCGCGTTGACCATGATCGGCGGCTTCGAGCTGTTTCGCGGTCTCGACCAATATCGCATGCTGGTATTCGGCGTGGCGATGGTGCTGTTGATGATCTGGCGGCCACGCGGGCTGATCGGCCACCGCGCACCGACCGTCTTCCTGCGGCATAGCCACGCCATCTCCTCCGACCTCGTCAAGGAGGGTCACGGATGAGCGGCGATTCCATTCTCGCCGTCGATCATCTGTCGATGCGCTTCGGCGGTATCGTCGCGGTCAACGATCTGTCATTTGGCGCCGGACGGCGCCAGATCACCGCGCTGATCGGGCCGAACGGCGCCGGCAAGACCACCGTGTTCAATTGCATCACCGGCTTTTACAAGCCGACCGGCGGCACGATGCGGCTGATGCATGATGATGCCGCGATCCGCCTCGAGCGGCTGAAGGATTTCCGGATCTCCAAACAGGCCCGGATCGCGCGCACCTTTCAGAACATCCGGCTGTTTCCCGGCATGACCGCGCTCGAAAATCTGATGGTCGCCCAGCACAATGCGCTGATGCGCGCCTCGGGCCTGACGTTTCTCGGGCTGATCGGCGCGCCGTCCTGGCGCGCGGCCGAGAAACGCGCCATCGAACTGGCGCGGCGGTGGCTCGACCGCGTCGGGTTGCTCGAGCGCGCCGACGATGCCGCTGGCAACCTGCCCTATGGCGATCAGCGCCGTCTCGAAATCGCACGCGCGATGTGCACGGAACCGGCGTTGCTGTGCCTCGACGAGCCGGCCGCCGGCCTTAACGCACGCGAAAGCGCGGCCCTGAGCGAGTTGCTGTTCTCGATCCGAGCCGAGCACGGCACCTCCATCCTGCTGATCGAGCACGACATGTCGGTGGTGATGGAAGTTTCCGACCACATCGTGGTGATGGACTACGGCGTGAAGATCGCGGAAGGCACGCCGCAGCAGATCCGTGACGATCCCAAGGTGATCGCCGCCTATCTCGGCGCCGACGAGGAAGAAGCGATCGCGGTGATGGGGAGCGCCACGTGACCGCGCCGTCCGCCACGCCCCTGCTCGCGATCCGCAGCCTTCGCGCCGCCTATGGCAAGATCGAGGCTCTGAAGGGCGTCGATCTCGACATCAACAACGGCGAGATCGTCGCCTTGATCGGCGCCAACGGCGCCGGCAAATCGACATTGATGATGA
>JAJYAH010000661.1 GCA_021779635.1 Pseudomonadota bacterium
AAAAACGGCTTCGAAGTCCGGTCCGATATTCCGCTCGAAGAGTTCGCGGTTGCTTTGAAAGCCCCCATCGGCGATCAGGCAATAAGGTGCAAGCCAACTCAGCTCTTTACCGTCGCATTCGCCACGCACGCCGACGCAGCTTCCGCTTTCCATGATCAGGCTCGTCGCGCGCGTCCTGAGTTTTAGTACGCCGCCACCAATGACGAGCTGTTTTGCGAGAAGTCGCATTACGACGTCTGGACCGCGATTTTGCCAGTCGATGCCCGCGCGAAGAGCCCTAGGCGGCGCAAGGCACCAGCGATAGCCTTCAAGCTGGTTGAAGCGCATGAAGCGCGCGCCCTTCTCCTGCAACCACGTGATCAACCTCGAGCCGGTGCCGGCCAAGGCGACCGCCAGCGCCGGACGAGCCTCACCATCGGTCATTCGCGTGATGATATCGTTCAGTTCGGATGCCGGTCGAAATGGATCGTGGAAACCGATATGCAAGATCCCGCCCGATTGTCGTGAATTGCAGGGGTAGTCGGCACCGTCGCCCTGTTCCAGCACTAGCGGACGCAACCCGAGCTCCGTCGCCCGGACGCCGGCCACCAAGCCCGCAAGTCCGCCGCCAATGACGACTAGATCAAAGGCGTGCTTGGAATCGTTTGCGGCTGCTTGTTCGGTCATTTTAATCTTCGAGCAATCTTGAAAACGGAATGGCTTGCTGGCGTTCGTCTAGCATTTCCTATGCCAGCCCTCACATCGCGACGGGGGCCGCTTACGCGGTCATTCGCAGCCTTGCGGCTTTGTGTGCGGGTGCGAACGCGAGGTGGAGTCAATATGATACGCGAACAGCTACTCAAACTGTTGGTATCGAAGACAAGTGTCTTCTGTGTGGTCAGTCCACACCTTCCGAAGGCGTGTGGGTCGCCTGAAATCGCCGCTGTCCTGGGATGGCCCTCATTTTGCTTATGCCATGTCAAAGAAAGGCTATGGGGAGAGACATGAACTTTTGCAAAGCAGCAGTCCTTACCGCCGCATGGACGGTCGCATTAGTTCTGCCGGGATACGCTCAGATATCGAATGACGTCGTGAAACTTGGCGTCCTCGACAATGGCTGTCGAAGATTTCGGCGGGCAAGTGAACGGCAAGCCAATCGAAGTCGTGTCCGCCGACCTGCAAAACAAGGTCGACATTGGCTTGTCGATTGCACGACGCTGGTACGAAAACGAGAATGTGGATGTCATCCTCGGTCTTGGAAACTCCAGCGTTGCATTGGCGGTGCAGGGGATCACGCAGCAGCTTAACCGCGTTTCGATCACGACCTCCGCAGGATCTACAGCTTTGACGGGCAAGTCCTGCAGCCCGCTGGGCATGCACTGGGTATACGACACCTACGCTTTGGCCAAAGGCACGGCGAGCGCAATCATCGCGCGCGGCAACGGCAGTAGCTGGTTCTTTCTGACAGCGGATTATGCCTTCGGTCATTCGCTTGAGCAGGATACGGCCGCGATCGTGAAGCAGAAGGGCGGCACCGTCGTTGGAGCGGTTCGGGCGCCGCTTAATTCGTCCGACTTTTCATCATTCCTGCTTCAGGCACAGTCATCGAAGGCCCAAGTCATCGGACTGGCGAATGCCGGCACCGATACCATCAACTCGATCAAAAATGCCGCCGATTTCGGAATCATCGCCGGAGGTCAGAAGATGGCTGGTTTGCTCGTGCTGCTGACCGACATTCACACGCTCGGTCTCCAGGTGGCGCAGGGCCTGCTGTTTACCGAAGCGTTTTATTGGGATCAGAACGACGAAACCCGCGCTTTTTCGAAGCGCTTTGCGGTCCGTCATGGCGGCAAACCGCCCACCATGTTCCAGGCCGGCATCTATAGTGCGGCGATGCACTACCTCAAGGCCGTCAAGAAGGCCGGTACGGATGAAGCAAAGACGGTCGTCGCAACAATGAAGAAGATGCCGGTCAATGACTTCATGACCAAGAACGGTACGATCCGCGAAGACGGGCGCATGATGCGGGACATGTATTTGATGGAAGCCAAGAAACCTTCGGAATCGACCGGCGAGTGGGATCTCATGAGAGTGGCCGCGACCATTCCCGCGGAACAGGCGTTTCGTTCGCTCTCAGAAAGCGAGTGCCCATTGATCAAAAAATGACGTGAAAAACGGAGTGAGTACTCGCGTAATGGCTTTGGCCGAGTCATTGCTCAGACGAACAGATAGCCGTGCCCCGGCACGGAGGAGAGAGACCTACACCTGGCTTTGACCGCGCCTAATGTGGTTTCAGGATGCCCGCTCCATCTCCGCCAGTTTTTTGTAGAGAAACGAGCGTGAGATTCCGAGCCGCGCGGCAGCTTTTTTCTTGTTGCCCTTGCAGGTCGCAATCGCCGTGCGAATCTCCTCGGCCAGAACATCCGAAAGGATGTCCTTGAATTCCCGCTGGGAAGCCTCCGGCTGGATCGCAGGGCGTGCAATCGGCTGTGCCCGCTGAGGCATCTCGGAAAGATCGTCGGCACGGATCGTGTTGCCGTCCGAAAACACGAACGCGCGTTCGATTTCGTGCTGTAGCTGGCGGACGTTTCCCGGCCAAGCCCGCTCCATAAGCTCGTTCAAGGCATCCTCTCCCAGCTCGGGCGCGCGCCGGGCATGACGATAAGCGATGTCCTGCAGGAATTTGTTCGCCAATGCGGGAATGTCGTCGAGACGCTCGCGCAGCGGCGGCAATTCTATGACGATCGGCGAAATCCGGTAAAACAAATCAAGACGGAATCCTCCGCTCTCGACGAGCGACTGCAGATCCTTGTTGGTCGCCGAAACCAGACGGAAATCAACGGCCTGCGGACGATCGCCACCGACACGCTCGACTATTCGATCCTGAAGTACGCGCAATAGCTTCGCCTGAACATCTAGCGGCATGTCGCCGATCTCATCAAGGAAAATGGTGCCGCCATTAGCCTGTTCGAACTTGCCCTTTCGTCCCTTCTTGTCGGCGCCGGTGAAAGCTCCGGGCTCATAGCCGAACAGTTCGGATTCCACGAGGTTTGCCGGCAGCGCGGCAGCGTTGACGTTCACCATCGTGTGGTCGCGACGAGGGCTCAACTGATGCAGTGCATGCGCCACCAACTCTTTGCCGGTGCCGCTTTCGCCGCGGATGAGAACGGGAATCTCGAGCGGCGAAACCTTAATGATCTGGGCGCGCAGTCTTTGTACGGAGGGGCTTGTGCCGATGATCGCTTCCAGGCCGTAGGCGCGCGATTTCAATGACTCGCTTTCGCGCTTGTAGAATTCGAGTTCGCCTTCCAGCGCTTTGATCCGAAGGCTTAGCGCATCGACCTGTTGTGGGCCCTTGAACATGACGCGGCCAATCGCGCCAAGAACTTTGCCGTCACGTTTGATCGGAATGCGCGATACCACACGTTCGGCTCCGCGCATCCGCTGGATCGCTCCTATATCGGCCTTTCCAGATGCCACGACCTCATGCAGTCGGGTATTGTCGATCACGGACTCGACCGGACGGCCGTTGCCTTCTCCGGTCTTGAGGCCAAAAAACGCCTCGTGGACCGGCGAGATGTAAGCGATATTGGCCTTCTCATCCACGACGGTCATCGCGTCGAACGGGTCCGTGAGCAAATGCTGAAAAATGTCCCAGGAAAAATCGACGCTGCTGATGAAGTGCAGCAACGCATCGCCCGGCGCCTCGCTCAGGAGGAGCATTTCGTATTGTCCGACGCGCGCCAGAAGAACGACGTAGGGCTTACGATCCAAATTTAGAGTGGTGATCCGTCGCTCACGAGCTTCGCCCATCCACAATTGATCGGCTGCAAGCGATCGTAAGCGGGGGTCGGCGCCAATACCGGCCGACGCAGTAACGCGGCCCGTTGTGTCAGTCAGCAGTATTCCGGCGACCATTCCGGGTGTTGTCTTCGGCATTCCCTCGGTGTCCTTATTGAAGACAACGGAAGCACACCAGTCTCACGACTGCAAGTTACATCTGCCGCCCACGAAGACACAACTTTCACGCAACGGCCCATCGGCTCGCAAAACCACCCACAGCTGCAGCATTTTTTGAGAGTGCGGAATCTGGCACAGCTATTGCTGTCCTTCTCAGCGAAAGCCACGCCGATGGCGATTTACTTGTTGCGCTGCGAGATAGGGATGAAGCCGTATTTGACATTGCATCACCCGGTAGCGGCTAAACACTATTACGGCACCGGCTTGTGGGCAGAAGACACGTTCTACAGTTTGCTGGCTAAACACGCCGCGAATAGGCCCGATGCAATCGCATTGCAAGATGCTCGCCGTACGGTGACTTGGTCCGAATTGAGGAAATGGGTGGACGGGGTCGCGGCCGATCTGCGGGCCTATGGCCTGGTTGGCGGCGACCGCGTCGTCATGTGGCTGTCAAGTCGCGCCGAAGCGGTAGTTATGTTTCTCGCCTGTGCGCGGGAAGGGCTGGCATGCAACCCATCGGTCCACCGGACGTTCACCTGTGATGAGGTTGGCGCACTGCTCGAGACAATCTCGGCGCGT
>JAJYAH010000662.1 GCA_021779635.1 Pseudomonadota bacterium
TGATTGAAGTCGAGATCGCTGTCCGAGACGATGAACAACCCGCTCTTGCGCGCGGCGTCCTTCAGCTTGAGCATTTGCTCATAGACCGCCTGGAATCCGTTGGTCGAGTTGATCACCATCTGGACCGGCAGGCCTCCCGGACCGCCGGGCAAGGGCGGCAGGTTGAACGCAAATGCGTTGACGCCTTCGATCTTGCTGAGTTGCCCCTGCACCAGCGGCTTCAGCTTGATCGAAGAGCGGGTCCGCTCGTCCCACGGCTTCAGCAACATGCCCGCGATGCCGCCCTGCGGGCCGTTGATGCCGTTCAGAACGAAGCGAAGATCGGTCTCCGGGAAGCTGGCGAATGCCTTGTCGAGCTTGTCGCCATAATAGTCGGCATAGTCGATGTTGGCGTATTTCGGCGCCTTGGTCACCGCGAACACGATGCCCTGATCCTCTTCGGGCGCGAGTTCCTTTGACGTGTGCATGTACAGGAATCCGACCAGCCCCAGGATGGTCAGCGCGAACAGCCCCGTGATCGGACGATAGTCGAGCGACCGATCGAGCTGCCGGCCGTACCAGCGCGTCATGGCCCCGAAAACCCGGTTGACGATCTTGGCAAATCGCCCCTCCTCGGCGCTCTTGAGGAAGATCGAGCACATCATCGGCGACAGCGTCAGCGCGATCACACCCGAAACGATCACCGAGCCGGCCAGCGTGAACGCGAATTCGCGAAACAGCGCGCCGGTGAGGCCGCCGAGGAAACCGATCGGCGCATACACCGCGGCCAGCGTGATGGTCATGGAGATGACGGGACCGACGATCTCCCGCGCGCCCTGCATCGCGGCCGCCACCGGCGGCTTGCCTTCCTCGAGATGCCGATGAATGTTTTCCACCACCACGATGGCGTCGTCGACGACGAGTCCGATCGCCAGCACCATCGCCAGCAGGGTCAGCAGGTTGATGCTGAAACCCATCACCAGCATCAGGCTGCAGACGCCGACCAGCGACAACGGAATGGTCACCACCGGGATGATCACCGAGCGGAACGAGGCCAGGAACAGGAAGATGACGACGACCACGATGATGATCGCCTCGCCCAGCGTCTTCTCGACTTCGTCGATCGACGATTGAATGAACTTGGTGGAATCATAGGCCACCTTCATTTTCATCGACGGCGGCAGATTGCGCTCAAGTTCCGGAAACAGCGCGCGGACGCCTTGAACCAGGGTCAGCGGATTGCCCTGCGGCGTCGCCTGCACGCCGATGAAGATCGCGTGCTCGCCGTTGAAGGCGACGCTGGCGTCGCTGCTTTGCGCCGCCAGTTCGACGCTGGCAATGTCCTCGATCCGGACAAAACCGCCATCCTTGGACTTGACGATCATGCGCTTGAACTGATCGAGATTCGTCAGATCGGTATTGGTCGAGACGTTGGAGACAATGAAATAGCCCTTGGACTGCCCCGCGGCGGCCTGAAAGTTGTTGGCGGCGATCGCCGCGGACACGTCGAGCGGCGAGACGCCGAGGCCCGCCATGCGGACGGGATCGAGCCACAGCCGCATCGCAAAGGTCTGACCGCCGAGAATATCTGCCGAAGCAACGCCGTCGACCGTGGACAGCACCGGCTGCACCACGCGCGTCAGGTAATCGGAGATCGCCGAGCCCGACAGCACCTCGCTGGAGAAGCCCAGATACATCACGGCGGTGGTCTGCCCGGTCGTCTTGGTCACGACCGGATCGTTCGATTCCTTTGGAATCAGATATTTGACCGAGTTCACCTTGGCGAGCACTTCGGTCAGCGCCTGGTTCGGATCGAAATTCAGCTTGATATAGACCTGGATGGTCGAGGTCCCGAGCACCGAAGACGAGGTCATGTAGTCGACGCCTTCAGCGGACGCGACGGCCTGCTCGATCGGCGTGGTGATGAAGCCCTGAATCAAATCCGCCGACGCGCCTGGATAGACCGTGGTGACGTTGACCACGGTATTCGACAGCTTCGGATACTGACGGATCGGCAGGCTGGTCGCGGCCTTGAATCCGATCAGAAGGATCAGCAGGCTCACGACCAGTGCCAACACCGGCCGCTTGATGAAAATGTCGGTCCAGACCATCGCTATGCTCTCCGGTCGTCAGTAACGCGGCGGATTTGCCGGAATCGGCGGAGGCTGGTCGGTCGAGATCGACACTGCCGCGCCCGATTGCAGCTTGAGCTGGCCGACCGCGACCACGCGATCGCCAGCCTTCACGCCGCTGAGGATTTCGGCCCTGCCGTCGATCCGGTTGCCGGTCCGCACGAAGGTGCGGACCGCGGCCAGGCTGGTTTTGCCGTCATCGGCTTTCTTCTCGGTGATCAGGAACACCGAATCTCCGTAGAGCGTGTAGTCGACCGCCGTTTCCGGAACGGTAACCACTGGCGGCTTGTCCGGCAGTACCACCGTCGTGGTCGCAAACATGCCGGGCTTCAGGATATGATCGGGATTGTCCATCGTGGCCTGAACACGGATGTTACGCGTATCGGTGTTGATCTGCGGCTCGATGGTGGTGATCTTGCCCTCAAAAACCTTGCCCGGATAGGCATCGACCAGCACACGCACGGTCTGCCCGACCTTGAGCATCGCGCTGGCCTTTTCTGTCGTCGTGAAGTTCGCATAGATCGACGACAGGTCGGTCAGCGTTACGATCTGCGTGCCCGCGGTCAAATACTGGCCGACCTCGACGTGGCGAACGCCGAGCACGCCGTCGAACGGCGCGCGCACGAGCTTCTGCGAGATGATCGCTTCGGTCTTGGCGATGCCGGCGTTGGCGGTGTCATACGTCGCCTGCGCCGCATCGGCCGTGGCCTGCGGACCGAATTGACGCGCCGCCAGTTGCTTGGCGCGATCCAACGCGAGCTGAGCGCCGATAGCCTGCGCCTTGAAACTTGCGAGATCGCCCTGTTCCGGACCGTCGAACAACTGCACCAGCGGACTTCCCGCCTTAACGGTGGCGCCCGCGGTAAACATGATGTCGGTGATGCGCCCGCTGACGTCGGAGGTGACGTTGACCTGGTGCACGGCGGCGAGATCGCCGACCGCCGTCAGCAGGTTCGGAACCACCTCCGATTTGGCCACGGCAATCGCAACCGGCGTCGGCGGCGGCTTGTTGTTGGCGAAGAACTGCGCGATCATGTGGCTGCGGAAGGCATTGAAGCCGACCAGAAGGCCGACCAGCAGCGTCAGCAGCAGCCCGACGATGATGAACCAGCGCACCATCCGAACCGGGCGCGCGCGCGGCTTTTCAACGATCGGGTGACCCGCGATATGGGCTTCGGTCACAATATTCATGTCATGCACCTTCTGCAGTTACCGGCTGTCCCGGAACCAGCGACAGTTCGCGATCCAGATGGGAGGCAATCACGGTTTCGTTGAGTCCAATTCCGCGGAGAATGAATTCGCAAACCTGCCGTTCGAGATCGACGGCTTTGCCGTAGGACAGGCATGGAACGGCAGGTAGCCGCCCCAGCGCCGTCATCAGCAAGGTGTGGTGTGCAAACCAGAACAAGTTGAGCGGTTCGCTTCCAATCCGTGACGCGTCTCCCGCGGCGACCGCCCGCTCCAGCGACGCGGTGAAAACGGGCGAGATCCAGTCTGCGATCTTCTCGTAAAGCAACCGCGCGAATTCTCCATCGTCGAGCTGGCTCGTGATCATCAGCCTGAGACGCTGGGCCTCCTGCTGATCGGGCGCATCCGATGCATGCAGGAAATGGTGGACCATGGCGCGGATCAGCACGACGAGGGTTTCCGTCGAGGGCGCGAGACCCAGCAACCAGTGCATCGCGGGATCCGCTTCGCACTCTTCGGCCAGAATCTCGGCATACAACGCCGATTTCGTCGGGAAGTGCTTGAACAGCAGCGCCTCCGAAATGGCGGCTGCGGCCGCAACGCTTTTGGTCGTGGTTCCCGCGAAGCCGTTGCGGGCAAAGCAACGCTTGGCGGCGCCCAAGATCAATTGCCGCCGCAAATCACCGGTCATGCGCAGGGTGCTCATGCTCGTGAGTAAGCACTCACCTTACCAAAAGTCAAGATTCCTGCTGCAGTGCACCAGCGACAATTCGTTCATCAAATGGGGCGAAATCCGAGCGCGCCGCGGAGGCGCGTCACAATAAAGGTTCCGTCGCGACTGGAAAGCACGCGCTCCAGATTGGCACTGTCGATCTTGATGCTGGCAAAGCGCGGCCCGCTTGAGACGTCCTGCATGGTCTGGGCAAAGGCCTCGATGTCAGCCATGGTGGCGAGCGAGCGGGCGTCGAATATGCCGCAAGCCCGCGCGACGCCAACCAGGTTGACGGTGGTCGCGGTGTGGCTCGCCTGCCCGCCGGTCTCGCCATAGACCTCATTGTCGAGCACCACGATGGTGAGATTGGCCGGCTTTTGCAGGCCGACGGTCGCCAGGCTGCCCATTCCCATCAACATCTCGCCGTCGCCGGTGATCACGACCACCGGCAGCCCGGGCTGCGCCAGGGCGACGCCGAGCCCGATCATGACCGCACCGCCC
>JAJYAH010000042.1 GCA_021779635.1 Pseudomonadota bacterium
GAATCGACGTTCAATATCCGCATCATCGCAATCGCATGGCCCGAGACCACGCAATCCCAATGCGCGCCGGCGCGATAATCCGCCGGCGTCAGGCCGGTTTCCTCCTCGACCTCGCGGGCGATGCTGCCCGCCATATCGACCGCGTCAAGCCGGATATCGTCGAGATCCGGCGTGCCCGACGGAAAATAGATGCGCCCGGCATTGGCAGTATGACCGGCCATTTCGCCCAACACGAACGCACCGTCGGAGCTTTGCAGCGCGCCCATGCCGAAGCCATTGAACACGCTGCTGTCCGGAAAACCCCAGTCGCGCCAGGCCAGGAAGCTGGCGAAATCGGTCTCGAAATAGCGGGCGCGCAGGCGATCTCCGGCAAACTCAGGATGGCGCGCCAGCAGCACGCGTCCATTCCAGAGTTGCGGCTTCTCGCTGCGTTTGATGGCGAAGTGCGCCTCGATATCGGCGCGCCGCTCGTCCGCGAACGGCCACGACCATGGCTGAACGCTCAAATCAAGCTGCGCGACCCGATGAATGACCGGAGGCGTCATTTCGCCGAACAAATTCTATTTCGCATTCGTCCCCATCGTCTTGCTGGCTTGCTCGACATATTTGTTGGTGTAGGTCTTGCCGACGTCGATATTGGCTTTCGCGACTTCCGGCGAGCTCTCGCTGAACACCGCGAGCACCGCTTCGGCGCCTTTGGGGTCCATCCTGCCGGTTTCCGAATACATCGGGATCGTGTTCCTGAGTGCGGCAAGATAAAGCTCCTTGTTCTTCCCGACCATTTCCGGGGGCATTTTCGCCATGATATCCTCAGGTGAATGCGCGTGGATCCAGGCCAGCGTGTTCAGGATCGCATGGGTCAGGGCCCGAGCTTCCTTGTCGTGCGAGGCGACCCATGCTGCCGTCGAGTAGAGCGCGCCGCCCGGATATTCGCCGCGGAACACATCCATCGTATCCTTTTGCGTGCGCGTATCGCTGAGGATGCGCAGGTCCGGATGACTGCCCTGCAGCACGGTGACTGACGGATCCAGCATCACCGCCGCGTCGATCTGGCCCTGTTCCATCGCCGCGATCGCGGTGGCGCCGACGCCGACGCCGATCACCGAAGTGCCGGCCGGATCGAGGCCGTTTTTCCTCAGCAGGTATTTGAGGAAGAAATCGGTCGACGAACCCGGCGCGGTGACGCCGACTTTCTTGCCGGCCAAATCCTTGATCGATTTGATTTCACCGGTGTGCGCGGGCGATACCACCAGCACCTCGCCGGGATAGCGGTCATAGACCACGAAGGCCTGCAGTTCCTGCTTCTTGGCGGCGAGGTTGACGCAATGGTCGAAATAGCCGGAGACCACGTCGGCGCTGCCGCCAAGCACGGCCCTGAGCGCATCGGAGCCGCCCTTCAGATCGACCAGCTCGACGGCAAGGCCGGCGCGCTCGAATTCGCCGAGCTGTATGGCCAGCACGGTCGGCAGATAGCACAGGCAGCCGCCGCCCCCGACCGCGATCGTGACCTTGCTCTGTGCTGCCGCAAGATCGGTCGTCAGCACCAGCGCCAGCAGCATCGCGGCAAGCCTGCTCAAAATCATTCGCACGGTTTTCTCCGAGTACCTTATTGGCGGCACACGATAGAGCAGCGTGCGCCGGTTGAGAAGATGGTGAAACCATCTCGCCGTCTTTGCGAGGAGCAGAGCGACGAAGCAATCCAGCTTTGTGGAAAGATTCTGGATTGCTTCGCTTACGCTCGCAATGACGAAAAAATCAGATTCTCGCCGCGACCGCCCGCCACACCAAAAGACGTCGTTCCACCAACGTCACCGCGAAATCGATCAGGATGACGAAGGCGGACAGCACGAACATGCCGGCGAAAACGCCGGCGACGTCGAACACGCCTTCCGCCTGCTGGATCAGGTAGCCGAGCCCTGCCGCGGAGCCGAGATATTCGCCGACCACGGCTCCGACCACGGCAAAGCCGACCGAGGTGTGCAGCGAGGAGAACATCCACGACAGCGCCGAGGGCCAGTAGACGTGCCGCATCAGCTGCCGCTCGCTCATGCCGAGCATGCGGCCATTGTCGAGAACTGTCGTGCTGACTTCCTTGACGCCCTGATAGACGTTGAAGAACACGATGAAGAACACCAGCGTGACGCCGAGGGCGACCTTCGACCAGATGCCGAGGCCGAGCCACAGCGCAAAAATCGGCGCCAGCACGACGCGTGGCAACGCGTTGGCCATCTTCACATACGGATCGAATACCGCGGCGACGAGCGGCTGGCGCGCGAACCAGAAGCCGACCGCGACGCCGCCCAGCGAGCCGATCGCGAACGCCAGAATCGATTCCCATAACGTGATCAGCAAATGCTTCCAGATCACGCCGCTCAAGAACCAGTCGGCGATCTGACGGCTGACATCGGCTGGATTGGAAAAGAAGAACGGCGGCAACAGCACATGCCCGAACACCGGCACGGTGGCGAACAGCTGCCACAGCGCGAGCGCGATCACAGCGACCAGCACTTGCAGGACGAGAAGCATCAAGCGCGACATGGCCATGTTTCTCTCCACTCCCCTCCCCCTTGCGGGTCGGGGGAGGCAGCGGGCCGCATTTGCGGCGAGGCGTCATTCGAAAGCAGAAAAATAGACATCGGTCTTACATATCACGGCTTGGAGAACGTTCCGATCAAGCCGGTCGCGGCCTTGGCGTGGCCGTCCAGCGCCTTGATCACTTCATCGCGGGTCAGGCCGGCCTGCAGCGCCGACGGCTCGAGGTCGGTCGCGATCAGCGTGAAAGTATAGTGATGCGGCGCGCCGGGCGGCGTGCACGGTCCGAAATAGCTCGGCAGCTTCATCAAGCTGGTGCCGCCGACATATTTGTCGCTCGGTTTGGAGACTTCGCCTTCGGCGAATCCGGTGACCGAGACCGGAATGCCGTAGGCGACCCAGTGGCTGACGCCGCCGGGCGGCCGGCCTTCCGGATCGAACATCAGGAGCGCGTAGCTCTTGGTGCCTTCCGGCGGGTTGGCCCAGGACAGCGCCGGCGAGATATTCTCGCCGACGCAATTCGGATTGGCCTTGTTGTTGCCGGCATTTTTCAGCGCCAGCCGTTGACCATCCTTGAAGTCGGGCGACGACAGCGTGAACACGCCTTGTGCATGGGCCGCGTGAGGTCCGCAGCCTGCGGCCAGCGTGACGGCGACGGCCAGAATTGAACCGGATAAACGCATGACATCTCCTTTTTTTCCTGGTTGATCGGCACTCGTTGGTTGATCGGGGTTGTTT
Organism: Pseudomonadota bacterium; assembly: GCA_021779635.1. Next base: position 3,271 of record JAJYAH010000042.1, read on the forward strand.
GGTTAACCACTCCAAGAGTAGACGCCGCGACGTCGAGATCAAGGCAGGTCGGCTCGATCATGCAGGTCGCGCCGATCCCGATTGCGCGTAGCTCTTCAACACCTCGGCCTTGAGAACACCCCATATCTCACGATGAAGCGAGTGAAATTCCTGCTCCAGCCGCACTTCCAGAATATCGCGCGGCCGCGCCAGCGGCACCCGCCAGTCGCCGATGATGCGCGCCTTTGGCCCGGCCGACATGATCACGACGCGGTCGGCGAGCGCGATTGCCTCTTCGAGATCGTGGGTGACGAACAGCACCGCCTTGCGGTCGGCGGTCCACAGTTCCAGCAGCAGATTGCCCATGATTTGTCGGGTCTGGGCATCGAGCGGCCCGAACGGTTCGTCCATCAGCAGGATGCTGGGATCGCGGATCAGCACCTGCGCGAGGCCGACGCGCTTGCGCTGTCCGCCCGACAGCATATGCGGATAGCGATGGGCGAAGGCCGCGAGGCCGACCGAGGTCAGCCAGGCTTGCCCGCGTTCGAGCGCCTCGGCGCGCGGCGTGCCCGAGATCTCGAGGCCAAGGGCGACATTGTCGATCGCGGTCTTCCAGGGAAACAGCGCATCGGCCTGAAACAGATAGCCGGCCTCGCGGTTGAGGCCGGTCAGCGGCGCGTCGAAGATCCGCACCGTGCCGGATATCGGTCTAAGCAGACCGGCGGCGACGTTGAGCAGCGTCGATTTTCCGCATCCGGTCGGTCCGACGATGGCGACGAATTCGCCTTGCTGCACCGAGAGCCGGGCCTGCTCGACCGCAATGTAGGGCTGCGCATCGGCCAGACCGAACGCCACCGTGACGCCGTCAAGCGCGACCGCCGTCGGCTTTGCCTTGTCCACCCGCATTCCTTCCAAGTTCAGACGATCCATTAACGCGTGCGAAGGATAAGTTCAACGCACCGCCGCGACGTGGTATTTGGGGTTCGGCTCTCGCGTACCCTCCCCTGGAGGGGAGGGTAAGAACAGAATCGTCGAGATCAAACTGATCATGCAAACCCCGCCATTGATCGCCTATGCGCATGTCGGCAAAAGCTTCGGCGGCCGCCGCGCGGAACGGGTTCTGGCCGTCGACGACGTCTCGCTCGATGTCGCCGAGGGCGAATTCCTCGCCATCGTCGGCGGCTCCGGCTCCGGCAAGACCACGCTGCTTCGATTGGCCAACCGGCTGATCGACGCCGACAGCGGCAGCATCACGGTCGAAGGCGAGGACGTGCGCGCGGTCGATCCGGTTTCGTTGCGCCGCCGCATCGGCTATGTGTTTCAGAGCGGCGGGCTGTTTCCGCATATCAGCGTCGCCGACAATATCGGGATCACGCCGAAACTGCTCGGCGCGCCCGCGGCGGAGATTGCCTCGCGGGTGGATGAGTTGCTCGACCTGGTGCGGCTGGATCGCGCCCAGCACCGCGATCGCCTGCCGCATGAATTATCCGGCGGCCAGCGCCAGCGCGTCGGCGTAGCGAGGGCGCTGGCGGCACGGCCGCGGATCGTGCTGATGGACGAGCCGTTCGGCGCGCTCGATCCCCTCACCCGCGATGCGCTGGGCGAGGACTACCGCGCCCTGCATCGCGAGCTCGGGCTGACCACGCTGATGATCACCCACGACATGACCGAGGCGATCCTGCTCGCCGACCGCGTCGCGGTGATGCGCGAAGGAAGGCTGTTGGCGCTGGGCACACCGGCCGAGCTTTCGGGTAGCGCCGATGCCTATGTCGGCGAACTCTTGCGCACGCCGCGACGGCAGGCCGAACGGCTCAAGGTGTTGCTGCCGCGGGACGGCGCGGCATGAGCCTGTTCTCCGATCCACGCTGGAGCGAAGCGCTGGCGCATCTGCCTGACTATCTCGGCAACCATGTCCGGGTCAGCGTCGCGGCGCTGGCGTTGGGGCTTGTGGCCAGCCTGCCTCTCGCGATCGCCGCGCACAATCGGCCGGTGTTGCGCGGCGCGTTGCTCGGGCTTGCCAGCATCGTGCAGACGGTGCCGGGCCTGGCGCTGCTGGCGCTGTTCTATCCGCTGCTGCTGGCGCTCGCGAGCTTGTCGCTGGCGTGGTTCGGATTCGGCTTTTCCGCCTTTGGCTTCCTCCCCGCCGTGCTGGCGCTGGCGCTCTATTCCATGCTGCCGGTGCTGCGTAACACCATCACTGGCCTCAACGGCGTCGAGCCTGCGATCCTCGAGGCCGCCCAAGGCGTCGGCATGACGCCGCTCCAGTCGTTGCTCAAGGTCGAATTGCCGCTGGCGCTTCCGGTGATGATGGCGGGCATCCGCACCGCGGCGGTCTGGGTGATCGGCACCGCGACATTGTCGACGCCGATCGGGCAAACCAGCCTCGGCAATTACATCTTTGCAGGCTTGCAGACCCAGAACTGGGTGTTCGTGCTGTTCGGCTGCCTCGCCGCGGCGGCACTGGCGCTCGGCGTCGATCAATTGCTGGCGCTGATCGAAATCGGCGTGCGCAACCGCAGCCGCGTGCGGGTCACGCTCGGCGGCGCCGGCATCGCGGCACTGGTCGCGGCAACATTGGTGCCCTCGATGGCGCGCTCGCCATCGGCCTATATCGTCGGCGCCAAAACCTTTACCGAACAATATGTGTTGTCGGCGCTGATCGCGCAGCGGCTGCGGGCGGCGGGACTGACGGCGAGTTCGCGCGAGGGTCTCGGCTCTAACGTGATTTTCGACGCGCTGGCGTCGAGCGATATCGATGTCTATGTGGATTATTCCGGCACCCTGTGGGCCAACCAGTTTCACCACACCGACGTCAGGCCGCGCCGGCAATTGCTCGATGAATTGAAGGCGACGCTGGCGCAGCGGAACATCACGCTGCTGGGCGAGCTCGGCTTTGCCAACGCCTATGCCCTGGTGATGCCGCGCAAGCGCGCCGAGGCGCTGGGCATTCACTCGATCGCCGACCTCGCCTCGCACGCGCCTGCGATGTCGATGGCGGCGGATTACGAATTCTTTTCGCGGCCGGAATGGGCCGGGCTGCAAAAGGCCTACGGGCTATCGTTTCGCACGCAGCGGCAGATGCAACCGGACTTCATGTATGCCGCGGTGGCTTCCGGCGAGGTCGACGTGATCGCAGGCTATACCAGCGACGGGCTGATCGCCAAATACGATCTGGTGGTGCTGGAAGATCCCCGGCGCGCGATACCGCCCTATGACGCGATTGTACTCCTCGCGCCGAAGCGCGCTTCCGATCAGGCCTTGCGCGCCGCCCTGGAGCCACTGCTCGGCGCCATCGATATCTCGGCGATGCGCGAGGCCAATCTGCGCGCCGCCGGCAACGACAGCACCTCGTCGCCGGACGCGGTGGCGCGCTGGCTGTGGGAGAAGATCGGGAGGCGTTGAGCATTTCGCGAACGCCTGGTCCCGTGCGGAATCAGGCTCGCACCTCCTGGCGCTGAAACAGGACGTACCCGACGACAAACAGCACGATGGTGCCGGCAATCAGCCCTACGGTTTGCGGCCAGGCGATCATGACGCTCTCGCCGAACGGAAGCGGAGCGCCCATCACCGCGCCGCGCAGTTGCTCGAGAAACACCGAGCCGAGCGTCCGGGTCGTCGGCGACAGGATCGCCGTCATCGCTTCGCCGAACAGATAGTTCGGCGACAGCCGCGCCAGAAGCTGCGTCCACATCGCGGTGTCCGGCGTGTCCAGGCCGAGCGCCGCATAGCGCGGATCGGGCGGCGCGATCCCCTGCGCCAGTGCCGGCGCCAGCATCGGCCACAGCACGGTCAGGAACAGCCAGACGCCGAGCGCCACGAGCGCCGCCGTCGCGGGCGAGCGGAACACGATCGAGAGCAGCATCGCCAGCGATAGCCAGACGCCGGCATAGAATATCGCGATCAGCAGGAACATCAGCGAGCGCGCGATCTCCTCGCCGCCCGGCGGAACTCCGAGGAAGATCAGGCCGAGGCCGATCACCATCAGCCACAGCGCCGCCAGACTGATCGCCAGCGTCGCAAGGCCGGCCAGGTATTTCCCCATCAGCAGCGCGTCGCGATAGATCGGCTGCGCCAGGATCCGCGACAGGGTCCTGCGATTGTGCTCGCTGTTGATCGCGTCGAAGCCCAATCCGATCGCCATCAGCGGAATCAGGAATCCCAGTATCGCAACAAAGGACGGCAGCGGCGCGCGGGCAATGGTGAACAGCCGCAGCAGCAGGAACGGATCCTCCGCCGTATTCTGCCGCAGGCTGTCGATCGCCTCGTACAGCGCGGCCAGCGCGGTCAGCACAATCAGCAGCTCAAGCACCAGCATGCGGGCGCTCGACAGATTGTCGGACAACTCCTTGACCAGCACCGTCCCAACACCCTGGAAGGGAGAACCCTCACGCCGCATCACGCACGCCTCCCGACGATCCCGCCTGGAAATAGCGGGCGTAGATCGCCTCAAGGCTCGGCTCATCGACCGAAAGTCGCCGCAGCGATCCGTTCGCGGCAACCACCACCCGCGCCGCCTCCGGGCGCACGTCCCGGTCGGCCGTCATGCGAAAACGGTCCGCGGCCACGGTTTCGACATTGGTCACGCCCGGTATTGTCGCAAGCCGCCGGGCAATTCCGGCACCGTCGGCCTCGACTTCAACCACAAAGCCGGCGCCCAGCACCTGGGTGGCCAGCTCGGCAACGGAGCCCATCATGACGATGCGTCCGGCCTGGAACAGCGCGACGCGGTCGCACACCCGCTGGACCTGATCGAGCATGTGAGACGACAACAAGATTGTCACGCCTTCGGCCTTGAGTTCGCCGATCAGGTCCAGGAATTCGAGCGTGGCCTGCGGATCGAGACCCGAGGTCGGCTCGTCGAGAATAGCGATCTCCGCCCGCTTGATGATAATCTCGGCAAGGCCGAGCCGCTGGCGCATGCCACGCGAAAACGTGGCGACTCGCTTGTTCGCCACCTCGGTGAGCCGAACCCGGGCGAGCGCTTCCCGGATTCGCTGCAACCGCTCCGTCCACGAAAGGCCCATCAGCCTTGCGATGTAGGACAGGTTCTCGACCGCGGTCATGTGATCGTAGAAGCCGACCGAGTCGGGAAGATAGCCGACGCGCCGCTTGACCTGCAGCGGCGCGCGCGCCGGATCGAATCCAAGGACGTTCACCTTGCCTTCGGAAATTTCGGTCAGCCCGAGCATCATCAGGATCGTGGTGGTCTTGCCCGCGCCGTTAGGTCCGAGCAATCCGAACACCTCGCCTCTCATGATATCGAAGTTGATGGCATCGACGGCGCTGGTGTCGCCGTAACGCCGGCTGAGACCGCGCGCGGCGATCACGACTTGTCTGGCGGGCACGGCCGCCTGGTTTTGCCGGTCGCTCATCGCCGTCCGAACCTCGCAACCGCGCCAAGCATCAAGAGAAGCGCAATGCCGATGACGCCGGCGCCCGCCATCCCCCACACCGTGGAGGTGGTGACGGTAATCCGGAACTGGCCGGAGGCGTTCTCTCCGCGCAAGGTCGCGCGGATCGACGTCATGTAGTCGCCGGCGAGCGACTTGTCGCTCGGCGTCACCAATGCCTGAACCTCGGCATCCTTGCCGGGTACCAACCGGTCGATGGTGGCCGGCTCGAATGTCACCTTCCAGCCGGTCGGCGCCGTCGCTGCGAGCGCGATATTATCCGCAGGCGCGGTGCCGGTATTGGTGACGACGATCGGGATCGAACTCTGCTGCGCCGCCACCGCACGCGCGCTCAACAGTCCATCGCGTCCGGCGACCTGAAGTTGCGGCTGTCCGACGATATCAAGCGCAAGCTCGGTCTGCGCCGAAGCATCCTCCGCTTTGACCGTCACCTTTACCGGGAAATTCCCTGCGTCGATCGTGCCCGGCGGGCGAACCCTGAGCTTGATGTCCTTGGACTGACCGGCCTCGATCGGAATCGAGGAAAGCTCCTGGGTGCCATAGGCCTCGGTGAATGAGGTCTCGAAATTCGCCGGCGCATCGGCGGCGAAGCTTGCGGTCAGATTGCGTCCGCTGTCGTTCTTGATGGTCAGCGTATATTCGAAATTCGATTTCGGACTGCCGCGCAGCGAAGGCAGTTTCGACGTTACCGTGAGCTTGGCCGGCAATTCCTTGGCGAGCGCCACGACCACCGGCAAGGTCGCCTCGGTGCCCTGCCCTTCGGCCTTGACCGTCAGCGTCTGCTCGCTCATTCCGCTGCTGGCAGGCACGTCGAGCCGAAGCTGAAGGGCAACGCTGGCGTCCGGCGCCGGCATCGCCGCGGCCACCGGCTGTCCACCGCCCAGCAGCGTCGCCGACCACCCGCTCGGCACGCCGCTGACCGTGAGATTGTATCGCTGCGGCCCCAATCCGTAATTCTGCAGGCGCAGCGGTATGTTCGTGGTGGTGCCGGGCCGGACCGTGATCGCCGGATAGTCGGACATCAGGTAAAGACCCCTGATGTCGCGCGGCGGCTCGGCGGCGTGAGCAGCCGACACCGTCAATCCAACGGCGAAAGCAATCAAGGCGAGAGCACGTGCTCGCATGGCAAAACACTCCTGCAGGGTAAGCAAGAACGGGGATGGGCGCCGCTGGTCAAAGAGCAGTGACAGCAACGCGACGCATCATGACAGCAATCGTGACGAAGTTTGGGAGATCGCCCGGCAACCCAATTACAAGTCGGTGATTGCAGCTCAGACTTTAGTTTGAAATTTCGACGCTTCACCGCGATGAAGGCGACTCCACCATCGGGGGATCGCGCGCCGGATCCGCCGCGCTATAATCCGTGGATCATCCCGGCGTCGATCAGCAAACGGTTGAGCCGGCGGGATTCCGCGCCGTCCTTGCAGGCGTAAAACACGCCCTTACAGCGCAGCATGACGGTCTTCTGTTCCTCGAACGAGGGATCGAGCGGGATGCCGGCGGCTTCCTGGATCACCAGCGGAAGATAGGCGCCGTCGATCGTGTCCATCACAGCCGGACTCCGAACCGGCTCGAAATTGACGGCGTCGATCGCGTAATAGGTCGCATAGTAGCGCGGGTCGTAATTCTCCAGCTTCTTGCCGATCCCGGCTTCATCGAGGCCGGGATCGAGCAGATGCGGTGAGAACTCCGGCTGATGATCGCCGTAGCGCACGACCAGGAACGGCTGCCCCGGAAATTTCCTCTTCAGCCCCGCAATGAACGCCGCGTAGTCGCTGGCGCTGATCGCCTGCCGGCGCAGATATTCGTCGACCATGGGCGCATTGCCGGGCGCGCGCCATGACGGCATCAGGTCGGGGCGAAACTTCGTCTCCCAGGGAAAATGATTGGCGGCGAGATAGACGAACATGAACAGCGGCGGCGCCGCCGGCGCTTCCCGCGACATCAATCCGATCGCCTTGTCGTAAAAGAAGCTGTCGGGCTCGACGTCTTTGGCGCCGAGATCATGCGCGTCGTAGAAATGCTGGATCCCGGTGGTGGTCTGGAAACTGCGCGCGCTCATGAACGCGCCGAATGCCGGATAGAGCGAGATCGTCTCATAGCCGCAGCGGCGCAGCGCCAGCGGCAGCCCGCGCTCGACGCGGCCGGAGGCGATGCGGGTGACGAAATAGGCGAACCGGCCGAACGAACGCGACGAGAGCCCGGCCAGCACATTGTATTCGGTGAACCAGCTCGGGCCGCCATTGCTCTCGGCCAGGAATTTGCGCGCCTTGCCGTCGAACGAGGTAAAATGGCTGCCATAGCCCGCCGGCACCTTGATGCCGTCGACCGCGCGAATATCGAAACTGGACTCGTCATGGATCATGATGATGTTCGGCCGTCGCCCGGCGGGATGACAGGAATCCAGCAGCGGCACGTTGAGACGCTCGGCGGCCACGGCATCGGATTCCATGAAGCCATAATTGATGAAATCCGACATCGCGTTGACGCCGGAGCGGGAAAATTTCGACAGATAACCGTCGTCGTAATAGCCGCGCCAGGCTTCATCCGGCCAGGTAAAGGAATAGCCGACCAGTGCCGCAAGGCACGCCAGCGCGCCGGCCGCCGCCGGCAGGCGGCGGATGCGGAACGGATCGAGCCACCACAGCGCGTACATCAAGGGAACCAGGACCAACCCGGCGCCGACAACGGACCAGCGCAGCTGGGGAAAGATCGTAAACAGGAATGCCGCGGTATCGCGGTCGATCACCATCAGGTCGACGAAGTTCGCGGTCATCTGCGCGATGTCGTGCTTGAGCCGCGACAACAGGATCAGCACCACGACCAGGGTCAGCGACAGCGCGCCCGATAGTGCCGGACGCCGCAGCAGCGCAATCCAGAAGAAGTTCAAAATTCCCCACGACAGCAGGAAGCCGACGCGCGCGCTGAAGTCGGCTTCGGTCTGGAGCATGATGGCCAGCGCCGCCAGATGCGGTGCTGCGACCGCCAGCAGGCGCCAGATTCCGACCGCCGCGGTTCCGGCAGCGGCAACCGCGGGGGATGGACCAGGATTTGGCGCGGTCGCCATAAGCGGTACGCAACAACACCGGCACTGTCTGGGGGCCTTGACTGGCGCTGACCAGGAGACGGATGCCGCAGCCGGAAACCGCAGCATGTCACAAAAATGTAATGGAACCGTCATTTATGTGCAACAGAAACGGCAAGTTAGGCCGCTCCCGGCTAAAATCCGCCCGGCGTCTCACCGTTATGATCGCACGGGGCGCGCTGCGATGCCCTCGATGAACAGATCGATGATCGCCTCGGCGGTACGCTCGGCCTCGGCATCGGCCACGCCCCAGCGCGGAAAATGACCATCGATGTTCATGCGGGCAAAGCCGTACACCAGCGCGCGGGCCCTCACCCGAAATGGGCGGGGTTGCGCATCGCCCAGCGCAGATAAGCGAGGCCGAAGCACCGAAACCGAGCCAGCGGATCGCTCGCCGGCGCCGCGGCAAGCGCGACGTCGATCTCGGCCCGGAAACGCCGCTGGGCTTCCTCGGCCACCGCCATGATCAGCGCATCGCGGCTCGGGAAATGCCGAAACGGCGCACCCGGTGACACCCCGGCGCGGCGCGCGGCCTCGCGCACGCTCACCGCCTCGGCGCCACCCTCTAAGGCTGCGTGCCACCCGACAGTTCAATGTAGCGCTTGGCTGATCGCTGCACCGCGCGCGCGCCGCCGGTCATCACCTGGCGTCCCGGAAAAGCCCCGTAAATTCGGTCGAACCGCCAAGGCGCCAAGGTGGCGGCGATGCGGAGTACGGTCGCCGCGGCCAGCGGCATCATGTTCGGGTAACTCCAGAGAAACGAGACCCGGTCGAGGTCCGCCGCCACCTGCACAATGTCGCCGCTCAGGATCGCGCCGCGCCCGTCCGCACCATCGGCCCAATGCAGCACGGTGCCGCCTGGAAAGTGGCCGCCCAACCGCAGCAACGTCACGCCCGGCACGATTTCCAGCGTTTCGCCGTCCCAATGACGGATCGCGGGGTCAGGACGCATGACCCAAGCGGCGTCGGCGGCGTGCAGGTGCACCGCGCAGCCAAAGGCGCGCGCCCAATCCTGCATGCGCGTGTAGTAATGCGGATGCGAGATCGCGATCGCCTGCAGGCCGCCCAATGCGCGGACCAGCATTTCGGTCGCATCGTCCAAGAGCGCAATGCAGTCCCAGAGAATGTTGCCCTTCGGGGTGCGCAACAGCAGTGCGCGCTGGCCGATACCGAATCCTGGATGGGTATGGATTTCGAACAGATCGGCTTCCAGGTGCCGCCAGGCGTTGACGTGGCCGCCCGCCAGCCTCGTTGGTGTGGTCCAAACCTGTCCGCCGCGCGGCACGAATTGCCGTTCATCTTCGCAGATCACGCAGCCGGCGGGTGGCGCGGGAGTATCCGGATAGGAAGTACCGCAGGCGTTGCAAATCTGAATCGGCATGAAGCATTCCTTAATCGCTGGCGATCACTTCACCTCGCAAGGTTCACGCCGGCGGCGTCAATCCGAGCCGCTTGGCGATGATCCTGTCGACCATCCGCTTCGGCAGCAGGGCCGTGATCAGGTGTCGCATCGGGTCGGGCGTGATCTCGTAGCGCACCCGCGGGTTGGCCGATGTCAGGACGTCGAAGATCCGTTCGGCGATCCTTTCCGGCGGCAATCCGATTTCGCCGAGGTGCAGCATGAATTTGCGGACCCGCTCCAGCGCCGGGAAATAGGGCGAATTCCTGTAGGCGGAAATGTCGACCTCGTCGGCCTTGCTCCAGATCGGGGTCTTCACCGCGCCGGGCGCGACGATGATGACATCGATGCCGAACAGCATCATTTCGCGGCGCAGGCTCTCGGACAGTCCCTCGATCGCATGTTTCGATGCTGCATAGGCCGACGCCAACGGGTTGCCGTTCTTGCCGGCCACCGAGCTGATCATCACGATCTTGCCGCGCGGTCCCTTCAGCGACGGGTCGGACCCGAGCAGCGGACCGAACGCCTGGGTGGCGATGATCGGCCCGATGACGTTGACCTCCATCTGGCGACGGAATTCGTCGGCCGACAGCTCAAGCACCGGCCCCGCGACCGCAATGCCGGCATTGTTGACCAGCCCGGCCAGCGTTTCGCCGGCGAGCGCCGTGCGAACCTCACGCGCGGTCGCCAGTACCGCGGCCTCATCGGTGACGTCGAACTGCAGCGGGATGAAATTGGCGCCGAATTCGGTTTTGAGGCGGTCGGCGTCGGCCGGCTTGCGCACGCTGCCGAACACCCGAAATCCGCGATCCAGCAGCAGCCTGGCCGTGGCCCAGCCGATGCCGGTGGAGGCGCCGGTAATGACGACAGATCGCATGATGGTCCCCTTACGTCATGGCGCGACCGAGCGAAATTGCTTCGCCGCCGACGCCATGGTGACGATAACAGTTCCAGCGACAACCGCGAAGCCGCCCGCTGAGTAGAAGTGTGCGCACGATCACATCGCTCGCCACGAGATCGCGAACCGAAAATCCGAACCGGTCTCTACCGGGCAAGACCTGAAAAAAATTTCGATCGAACTGGGCCGGCTGAATGGCGGGTTCGGCATGTTGACTAACAGCTTGCGACTGCTCGCAAACGGCGATGCTCGCCAATTTTCGATGAAAGCAACAAAGAAAAACTTTACGCGACTGTCACCGATTTGGGTAAGGGGCCGTTTGAAAATCGCTGCTAGCGAGAAACCATCGCCGTTATCTTAGGCGTCCAAGCGATTTGAATTATTTATTCAAACCCCAACCGGTGGCCGCGCCGGTGCGGAGCCAGGGTTCTTCCAGCGGCCGACTTCGAAAATGCAAGTGCAAGCACGTGCTGACGGCGCCGCGGCTCACGGCGTCGATGGATGATGCAGATAACGGCGTCGACCCTCGCAACGCAACAGGGAGAATGCCATGACACTCATTGTAAGCTCGATTGCCGCGCGTATTCATGCTTTGAACCTTAACTGGCTCGCCAAAGACAATGAACTGACTGCGCTTTCCGAGGCGGAGAGACGTCTCCGGCTCGGTGCCATACCGCCCGCCGGCAAGACCCTGGCCGAGCGGGAAGCGGTCTCAGCGGCACAGGTTCATGCCCTTGCCGGAAGCTATCCCGCGGCCTATGACGCCCGCATCGCCGGCTGGGTTACCCCGGTCGAAGACCAGGGCGGCTGCGGTTCATGCGTCGCCTTCGGAACGACCGCCACGGTCGAGTCTGCGGTGCGTATCGCCAACAACAACAGGAACCTGGCCGTCGATCTCTCCGAAGCCCAGGTGTTCTACTGCTATGGCAAGGCTGCCGGCGCTACCTGTGGAAGCGGCTGGTGGCCGGACGGCGCGCTGAATGGCTACAAGACCGGAGTCGTGGACGCCGCCTGCTTCCCCTACACGGCCGGAGACCAAAATTGCAATCTTTGCAGCAACTGGAAGGACCGGTTGACCGCGATCTCCGGCTGGACCCTGGTCAACTCCGTCACCGCGATGAAGACCCAGATTTCCAGCAAGGGCCCGATGTCGGCATGCTTCACCGTGTACAATGATTTTTTTGCGTATTCCTCCGGAACGTACTCGCCGGATACCGCCAGCGGCGTAGCCGGCGGACATTGCATTTCCGTGGTCGGCTACAATGACGCCGGCAAATACTGGATCTGCAAGAACAGCTGGGGCACCGGCTGGGGTGAAAGCGGCTTCTTCTGCATCGCCTACAATACCTGCGGATTGGATTCCGAGATGTGGGCGATCAACGGCGTCGTCGACACCGGCTGGCGTAACAACCAGGCTGTTCGAGGCCTCTGGGCGATCGATCAAGACTTCAACGCGTGGGCGTATCTCAGCGACTACGGGTGGAAGAAACTGTCCAACAATACCGACAATATCTTCTACGACATGCTGAGCCAGATCATGGCGGCCAAGGCCTCGGGCCACGCCGTCAACGTGCATCTGACCAACGGCGTCATCGACCAGATCTACAGTTGAGAAAGGAACAAGCTCATGACCGATTCAGTACCGACCCATGTTCCGCAACCGGGCGGCGCCCAGGTGCAGATCAAGACACGAGACCTGTTGTCTACCCAGGAAATAAATCTGCTTCCGGTTGGACCCGGCAGGCAGGCGACGCCGGGACTGGCCGTCAGCGGGGTCGCCAAACAGGCTACCGTCACCGCCGGAACGATCTGGCACAGCCAGAAAACCATCGTTGACCAGTGGACGATCAATCAGGATCGCAACAGCTGGATCGGCGTGGCCGGGATTGGCTGGCAAAAACTGTCCACCGCGTCGGATTCAGGGTGTGTCGCCCTGACCATGGTTTCGGCCAACGCGCTCATTACAAAAGCCCAGGTCAATTATCGGACGGAGTCGGACGGCATGGTTCACGAGATCTACGTCTTTTGAATCCTGCCGAAGGTTGCGGCGCCGTTCGGCGTCAGCAGCCGGTGAAAGGATAAGTCAATGGTTGCTCTTGTTTTCACAGCATCGGTCTGCGGGAACATCATTGATGTTCCCGCAAACACGCCATTTGCCGTTGAACTGGAGGAAAACCCCACCACCGGGTATCGATGGGACTTCGAGGCCGACCCCGGCCTCGAAGTCGTCGCGTCGGTTTATACACCCGCTCAGCCCGGAGGCGTCGGCGGCGGCGGCGTGCGGCAAGTGCAGTTTCGTGCCGACGGCCCGGGACAATTCGCCGTACGTGGCAAGCTCTGGCGTTCATGGACCGGGGAGCAATCCTCGATCAAGACCTGCGAAATCACCGTGCGGGCGTCGTGAACGCTTCATCGTCTTGACGGACTTGACGCCGCAGCCGCTTTTTGGGTCTAATTTTCGAGACCTGATTTTTGGACGTCATCAGAGAGAAATTTGCCATGGACACGCTGGCCGCCGCGCGCATCCAGACCGTGCGCGACCACATGCGGCTCGAATGCGAGAGCGACTGGGACGGCGTCATCGCCACCTTCGGGCATCCGCGCTACGAGCTATACGGCGCCGGGACGGTGTTCGACGGCGAAGCCGCCGTGCGCGGCTACTTCGCCGCGTCGCGCACGCCATTTCCCGATCAAGGCAATGAGATCATCGCCATCGCCGCCGATGGCGATACGGTGCTGGTGGAATTCTGGCTGACCGGCACCCACCTCGGCCCGTTGCGTACGCCGAAGGGCGAGATTGCGCCCACCGGAAAGGCATTTCGCGTGCGCATCATGGCAAGCTTCGAATTCGCGCCGGGCTCGGCCAAAATCATATGCGAGCGTCCATATTACGACCGCCGTGCCGTGATCACCGCATTGGGGCTGGACTGACGCAGCGCGCGTTTCGAATGCGGTGCAACATTCTCCTGACGGGCGCGCGCCCCGCGGACAATTTTCTTGGGATTGTTCGCGAACAACACGATCTGGTCGCGATGTTTGGCGAGGAATACCATCACTACCCAGCGCGTATCGATAATGCCCCGGCGCAGGGCAACCTGACAAAACTCAATCCTGGCGAGGAAACTGAAAAATGAATCACACTGGAAGTTGTTTTTGCGGCGCCGTCGAAGTGACCGTGACGGGATCACCGGAAGCCATGGGCTACTGCCATTGCCGCTCGTGCCGTTCGTGGTCCGGCGGGCCCGTCAATGCCTTCAGTCTCTGGAAGCCTGAGGCGGTGCGGGTCACGAAGGGCGCCGAGAATGTCGCGACATTTGCCAAAACGCCGATGAGCGAGCGCAAATATTGCACCAAATGCGGCGGACACCTGATGGCCAATCACCCGCCGCTCAGCCTCGTCGACGTGTTCGCCGCGACGATTCCGACGCTCGCCTTCGCGCCCGGGGTTCATGTCAATTACGCCGAGACCGTATTGCCGATGCGGGACGGCTTGCCGAAGCTGAAGGATTTCCCGGCCGAATTCGGCGGCTCCGGCGACGTCATCGCCGAATAGCCAATCATTTTACGACAACAGCGGCGACGCGGCGAACCCCATTCGTCGCGCGCCGCTTCCCGGACGCGGTGCAGCGTTCTTGGCGCTGCTCCGCAGAGCCGGGATCCACACTTTCATCGTGCGAGTCCGGACCCCGGATTCAGCAGCGCACCACGCCGCAAAGGCACCTCAAAGACGCGCGCGAACGCGCTGTTGGCGCTGCGCAGCATCCGGGGAACGGCACTCAGTTCTTGGTCTTGTCCACCAGCGCGCCCTTCTTGATCCACGGCATCATGTCGCGGAGCTTGACGCCGACTTCCTCGATCGGATGGGCAGCGAGCTTGGCGCGGGTCGCCTTGAACGAGGTCTGGTTGACCTTGTTCTCCAGCATCCAGTCGCGCGCGAACCTGCCGGACTGGATGTCGTTGAGCACGCGCTTCATCTCCTTCTTGGTCTCTTCGGTGACGATGCGCGGTCCGGTGACATATTCGCCATATTCGGCGGTGTTGGAGATCGAGTAGTTCATGTTGGCGATGCCGCCTTCATAGATCAGGTCGACGATTAGCTTCACCTCGTGCAGGCATTCGAAATACGCCATTTCCGGCGCGTAGCCGGCTTCCACGAGCGTCTCGAAGCCGCCCTTGATCAGTTCGACCAGGCCGCCGCACAGCACCACCTGCTCGCCGAACAGGTCGGTCTCGCACTCTTCCCTGAACGAGGTCTCGATGATGCCGGCGCGGCCGCCGCCGATCGCGGAGGCATAGCTGAGGCCGAGATCGTGGGCGTTGCCCGAGGAATCCTTGTGGATCGCGATCAGGCAGGGCACGCCGCCGCCGCGCTGATATTCCGAGCGCACGGTATGGCCGGGACCCTTCGGCGCGATCATCAGCACGTCGAGATCGGCGCGCGGCTCGAGCAGATTGAAATGCACGTTGAGGCCGTGCGCGAACAACAGCGCCGCGCCGTTCTTCATGTTGGCGTGCAGGTGATCGCGGTAGATGTCGCCCTGCAACTCGTCGGGCGTCAGCATCATGATCACGTCGGCCCACTTCGCGGCCTCGGCGACTTCCATCACCTTGAAGCCGGCGGCTTCCGCCTTCTTGGTCGAGGCCGAGCCCTTGCGCAACGCGATGG
>JAJYAH010000663.1 GCA_021779635.1 Pseudomonadota bacterium
TCAAATCGGCGAACCGCTTGAACAGATAATGCGAGTCGCGCGGGCCGGGGGAAGCTTCCGGGTGATACTGCACCGAGAACACCGGCTTGCCCTCAAGCTGGATGCCGCAATTGGAGCCGTCGAACAGCGAGATGTGGGTCTGGGTCGCGCCCGCGGGCAGGGTCGCCTGATCCACCGCGAAGCCGTGGTTCATCGAGGTGATTTCCACCTTGCCGGTGGTCTCGTCCTTGACCGGATGGTTGGCGCCGTGATGGCCCTGATGCATCTTCCGGGTCTTGGCGCCGACCGCCAGGCCCAGCATCTGATGGCCGAGGCAGATTCCGAATGTCGGCGTCCCCGACGAGATCACCTTTTGGATGACCGGCACCGCGTATTTGCCGGTTTCGGCGGGATCGCCGGGGCCGTTCGACAGGAACACGCCGTCCGGCTTCATCGCCAGGATATCCTCAGCCGAGGTGGTCGCCGGCACCACCGTGATGTTGCAGCCGACGCCGGCGAGCAGCCGCAGGATGTTGCGCTTGATGCCGTAATCGACCGCGACGACATTGAACTCGGGCTCGGTCTGCCGCCCGAAGCCTTTTTCCCACGCCCACGGCGTTTCGTCCCAGGTGAAGCGCTGGCCCGACGTGACCATCGGCACCAGGTCCATGCCTTCGAGGCCGGGCCATTCGCGCGCTTCCTCCTTCAGGCCGTGCAGATCGAACTGGCCGTCTTGGGCGTGCGCGATCACCGCATTCGGCATGCCCTTGGTGCGGATCAGCGCCGTCAGCGCCCTTGTATCGATGCCGGAAAGGCCGATGATGCCGCGCGCCTTCAGCCATTGGTCGAGATGTCGGGTAGCGCGGTAGTTCGACGGGTCGGTGATGCCGGCGCGCAGGATCACGCCGCGCGCCCCCGGCGTTGCCGCCATGTTCACCGTCTCGATGTCTTCGTCGTTGGTGCCGACATTGCCGATATGCGGAAAGGTGAAGGTGATGAGCTGCCCGGCATAGGAGGGATCGGTGAGAATCTCCTCATAACCGGTCATCGCGGTATTGAAGCAGACTTCGCCGACCGCGTGGCCCTCGGCGCCGAGCCCGAAGCCTTCCAGCACGGTACCGTCGGCAAGCACCAGGAGCGCGGTCGGTTTGTGGTCCGGCCAGGCTGAAGCGTTTTCGATTATTGTCATGAGCCCATTACATAGACGTCGCCCGCGCGGGCGTCAAAGCCGGAAGCCGCGGAATCACATGCAAAATCCGCATATTTGATGCCGGTCTCGGGCTGATCGAGCGTTAACGGCGAAGCCGTTACGCAGGCATGAGGGCGGGATTGCCCGTGGAACTCGGTTGTCTGATGGCCACGAACGGCCTAGATCAGGAGTTTCCGAAAGAGGACAGGACGATGCTGCGCGACGACATCAACAATGCGGTCAAGGACGCGATGCGGGCCAAGGACGAGCGCAAGCTCTCCACGCTGCGCATGGTCAATTCGACCATCAAGAACGCTGACATCGATGCGCGCGGGCAGGGCAAGCCGCCGCTCGGCGACGGCGACCTGCTCGGCGTCTTGCAGAAGATGATCAAGCAGCGCCAGGAATCCGTCGAGCTCTACGACAAGGGCGGCCGCGCCGAGCTTGCCGATCAGGAGCGCGAGGAAATCGCGATCATCTCGGCCTATTTGCCGAAGCAGATGTCGGAAGCCGACGTCAAGGCGGCGATATCGGCTGTGATCGCCGAGACCGGCGCCGCCGGGATGAAAGACATGGGCAAGGTGATCGCGGCGCTGAAGGCCAAATATGCCGGCCAGATGGATTTCGGCAAGGCGAGCGGCCTGGTGAAATCGGCGCTGACGGGGTGAGTTTTCCCTTCACCTCTTCGCGCCTGCGGGGGAAAGGTCGGATCGCCCCCGGCGATGCGAAGCATCGTCCGGTGCGATCCGGGTGAGGGGGCGCCGAGTTCGTGCATATTGAAAGAGCCCCTCACCCGCTCACTTTGTTCGCGACCTCTCCCCGTGAAGAACGGGGAAAGGTGAAAAAGAGAACCGCTTCTCATGCTCACCGAAACCGACGACTACGACGCCCTCATCCGCGACTTCCGCTGGGACATCCCGGCGCGCTTCAATCTGGCGACCGCCTGCTGCGACCGTCACGCCGATGGCACCGGCCGGCTGGCGCTGATCTATGTCGACGAGGATGGCGGCACGTCGCGCACCTCGTTCGACGACATCGGCGAAATGTCGCGCCGCTTTGCCAATGTGCTGAAAGCCGATGGCCTCGTGCGCGGCGACCGCGTCGCGGTGTTTCTGTCGCAATCGCTGGAACTGCCGATCGCGCATCTGGCGGCATTTCGTTCCGGCATGGTGTCGGTTCCGTTGTTTGCGCTGTTCGGCGAGGATGCGCTGGAATTCCGGCTGTCGAATTCCGGCGCCAAGGCGATCGTCACCGATGAGACCGGATGGGACAAGCTCGCGAAAATTCGCGACCGGCTTCCGGATCTCGAACATATCTATGTCATCGGCGACGGCGCGCCGGCCGGCGCCAAGCCGTTCTGGCGCTCGCTCAAATCGGCGTCGGCTGAATTTGCGACCGTCGATACGGCGGCCGACGATCCCGCGATGATCATCTTCACGTCAGGCACCACGGGCAATCCGAAGGGCGCGCTGCATGCGCATCGCTTCGTGCTCGGCCATCTGCCGAATATCGAGATGTGCCACGATTTCCTGCCCAAGCCCGGCGATCTGATGTGGACGCCGGCCGACTGGGCCTGGATCGGCGCCCTCATCAATTCGCTGTTCGCGCCCTGGTATCACGCGGTGCCGGTGGTCGGGCATCGCGCCCGCAAATTCGAACCGCAGGCGGCGATGCAGATGATGGCGGATCTCGGTATCCGCAACGTGTTTCTGCCGCCGACGGCGCTCAAGCTGATGCGGCTTGCCGGCGTCCAGCATCCCGGCGTCAGGCTGCGCAGTATCTTCACCGGCGGCGAATCCCTCGGCGGCGAATTGCTCGACTGGGTGCGCGCGACCTTCGGCATCGACGCCCATGAAGTGTTCGGCCAGACCGAGTGCAATCTGGTGGTCGGCAGCAACTCGAAACTGTTTCCGATCCGGCCGGGCTCGATGGGCAAGGCCACTCCCGGTTTCGATGTGCGCGTGGTCAGCGAGCAGGGTGAGGAATTGCCGCGGGGCAGCCGCGGCATCATCGGCGTGCGGCAGCCGAACCCGATCACCATGCTCGAATACTGGCGCAATCCGGAGGCGACGGCGAAAAAATATGCCGGCGGATTCCTGCTGACCGGCGATCTCGGCGTCCAGGATGAAGACGGCTATTTCTGGTATGTCAGCCGCGAGGATGACGTCATTACCACCGCCGGCTATCGCGTCGGGCCGTCGGAGATCGAGCACACGCTGATGAAGCATCCGGCGGTGGCGATGTCGGCGGTGGTCGGCATTCCCGATCCGGTCCGCACCGAATCGATCAAGGCCTGGATCGTGCTGCGGCCGGGCTTTGCGCCCGGCGATGCGCTGGCGCGCGAGATCCAGGACTTTGTGAAAGTGCAACTCGCCGCCCACGAATATCCGCGGCTGGTGCAGTTCACCGATACACTGCCGATGACGGCGACAGGCAAGGTGCTGCGGCGCGAATTGCGGGCGCTGGGGTAGGGCGGGCTCTTGCTTACCTCGCCCCGCTTGCGGGGAGAGGTCGGATTTTTCGCGTAGCGATAAATCCGGGTGAGGGGGATTCTCCGCATGCTTTGTCGTCAGAATTTGTGGAAGCGGCCCCTCACCCCAACCCTCTCCCCGCGAAGGGCGGGGCGAGGGAGCGCGCCGCGTTCGCCGCATCTACGGCGTCTTGATCCCCAGCTTCCTTAGTGCCTCCAGCATCCGCTGCGGCGGCGCCATCTTGATCGAAGGCGCGTTGCCGGTCTCCAGCACGCTCTTGAGGCTGGACAGGATCGCGGGCCAGCCCTGCCGTCCGCCGGAGAGGATGTCGTCGCTGAGCGGCCGGTCCTGTGACTGGATCAGCGTCAGCTTCACCGCATCGCCCGCCGGCTCGATCTCGTAGGTCACCAGCGTCGAGCCGAGCTTTTCCACCAGATCGGGCCAGTTGACGTTGAAGGTGATCGTGAGCCTGTTCGGCGGATCGCATTCGATCACTTCGCCGCTGATATGCAGCGAACCGTCCGGCGTGCGCACGATATAGGCGCCGCCGATCCGCAGCTCGACCTCGACGGCATTGCCGAAGAAATATTTCCGGCTGAATTCCGCCGACGTCAGCGCCTGCCACACTTTCTCCGGCGTCGAGGCGATGTAGATCGTGTAGACGATGGCGGGCTTGAAATTGTCGATGTTCATGAGCGGTAGGCCTGTTCAAGTTCCTCGATGAACAGCGCCGCCCACAGCTTGTCGGGCGCGGTCTCGATGTAGGTGAGGTAGACGAATTCGGGCTTACTCATCACGCTGCTCCAGTTGTCGTTTCAGTTCGCTGAGCGCGGTGAGCTTGCCGCGCTCGAATTTCCTGATCCACC
>JAJYAH010000664.1 GCA_021779635.1 Pseudomonadota bacterium
TCGATGACGCGTCGGGAACGCAAGAACCCCGACATCCTCAAGGCCAGCCGCAAAAAGCGCATCGCCGCCGGCGCCGGCCTCAAGGTCGAGGAAGTCAACAAGCTCCTCAAGATGCACCGGAACATGGCCGACATGATGAAGGCCATGGGCTCGGGCAAGCGCGGCCCGATGGCCGGCATCGCGCAGGCGATGGGGTTCGGCGGCGGCATGCCGTCGCCCGAGCAGATGAAGGCGCTGGCGGAGAAAATGCCCGGCGGTGCCGGACCGGGCGGAGTGCCCGCGCTGCCAAAGGATCTGCCTGCGGGCTTGCGCTCCGGCCTGCCGAACCTGCCGGGGCTCACCGGCCTCAGCGGCAAGCCGACCTTGCCGGGCCTTGGTGGCTTTCCCGGCCTGGGGAAGAAGAAATGAGAATCGCGTCGCCTTTCCCACTCGCTCCGCTTCGCTTCGCGCCCCGGAATGACGCGAGCTAATCGAACAAATCGTCCAATCAACCTCTATCAGGAGAACTAAATGTCAGTCGTTATTCGCCTTGCTCGCGCGGGCACCAAGAAGCGTCCGGTCTACCATGTCGTCGTTGCCGACTCGCGTTTTCCGCGCGATGGCCGCTTCATCGAACGTCTCGGCCATTTCAATCCGCTGCTGGCGAAGGACAACGAAGCCCGGCTGAAGCTCGACATGGACAAGGTCAAGGGCTGGCTCGCCAAGGGCGCGCAGCCGTCGGACCGGGTGTCGCGTTTCCTGGATGCCGCCGGTGTCGCCAAGCGCGCCGCCCGCAACAATCCGGAAAAAGCCGTGCCGCGCAAGGAGCGCAAGGCCAACGCCGAAGCCGCCGCCAAGAAGTAAGCGCGGGCGGCGCGCGGCGATGGCGGCACAGATCTGCATCGCCCGCATTGGCGCCGCGCATGGCGTGCGCGGCGCGGTGAAGCTGTGGACCTTCACCGAAGACCCGCTGGCCGTGCTGCGCTACGGCACGCTTGCGACCAAGGACGGCGCGCGGCAGTTCGTGGTCACGCACGCCCGCGAGGCGAAGGGTCATCTGGTCGCGACGCTGAAAGGCATCGCGACGCGTGACGACGCCGAACGCCTCAACGGCCTCGAACTCTACATCGCGCGCGAGAAGCTGCCGGCCACCGACGAGGGTGAGTATTACCACGCCGACCTGATCGGGCTTGCCGCAGTCAATGCCGCAGATGAACCGCTCGGCCGTGTCACCGCGATCCACAATTTCGGCGCCGGCGATATTATCGAAATCGCGCCGCCGCATGGCGCGGCCATGCTGCTGCCGTTCACCAACGCCGTGGTGCCGGCGGTCGATCTGGCAGCCGGGCGCGTGGTGATCGAATTGCCTGCAGAGATCGAGGGCGACGATCCGGCCGACGCGTGACCACGCCGTCGGCCGATATTGATTCGCGATCCCGCGCCATTACTTGCTCGCAAGCTCGATTGGGAAGCATGGCAATGACAAATACCCACAAGGCTGGCACCCACAAAGCCTGGCGGCTGCACGCGCATAACGACCTGCGGTTCGATGACGTCGAGAGCCCCGCTCCGGCGCCCGATGGCGTTGTGGTCAGGATCGAAGCCGGCATGGTGCTGTCCTATACCGGCAAGGTGCTGTCGGGTTCGGTGCCCTACAGCCTGCCGCCGATGCCGTTCGTGCCCGGCACCAATGCGATCGCGCGCGTCGTCGCTGTCGGCGCCAACGTGACCCATGTGCGCAGCGGTGACCGGGTTTTCCTGAGCCCGCATCTGCGCGGCGACGTCCCGGACCTGGAACCGCCGCAAATCCTGATCGGGCTGACCGCAACGGTGACCACGCCGGCCGCGTTCGCGCTGCAGGCCCGCTGGCGCGACGGCGTGTTCGCCGAAATCGCGCATTGGCCGGCGGCATGCGTCACGCCGCTGAAGGGATTGGACGATAAGCCGGCGACGGAACTAATCGGCCTCGCCAAACTGATCGTGCCGTTCGGCGGCCTGCAGCGCAGCGGCCTGCGCGGCGGCGACACCATCATCATCAACGGCGCGACCGGCTATTTCGGTTCCGGCGCGGTGATGCTGGCAGTGGCGATGGGTGCCGGCCGGGTCGTCGCTGCCGGACGAAATGCCACAGCACTGGAATCACTGCGCGCGGCATTCGGTCCCCGCGTGGTGGCCGCCGTGGTCAGCGGCGAAGCCGACAAGGACCTCAGCATCATCCGCAACGCCGCCGGCGGCAGCGCCGACGTCGCACTGGACCTGCTCGGCAGCGCCAAAAGCACGTCGACCACGCTGTCGTCATTGCGCGCGCTCAAGCGCGGCGGCCGTCTCGTCGTGATGGGCAGCGCCGAGGTGCCGCTGGAAATCTCGTTCCGCGAATTGCTGGCGAACGACTGGGAGATCGTCGGCCAGTTCATGTACGAGCGATATGCTCCGGGCCAGCTTGCCGCGCTGGTGGCCGCCGGTCTGCTCGATCTCGGCAAGATCAAGGTCAAGACCTTCCCGCTCGATCAGTTCAAGCAGGCGGTCGAGGCGGCGGCATCGATGCAGGGGCTCGATCTCACCGCCGTCGTACCGTAACTGAAGTCATGACTTCCAAACCCAAACCTTCCAAACCCCCAATCTGGCGCGCGGCCGTCCTGACCCTGTTTCCGGAGATGTTTCCCGGCCCGCTCGGCGTCAGCCTCGCGGGCAAGGCGCTTTCGGCCGGGCTGTGGGCGCTGGAAGCGCGCGATATCCGGGCCTCGGCCACCGACCGCCATCGCAGCGTCGACGACACCCCGGCCGGCGGCGGCCCCGGCATGGTGTTGCGCGCCGACGTGCTGGCGGCCGCGATCGATGCGGCGGACGTTGCTTCGAACCGCCCAACGGATCGGCCAAGGCTGCTGATGAGCCCGCGGGGTCGGCCATTGACCCAGTCCCGGGTGACCGAATTGGCCGCAGGGCCCGGTCCCTTGATCGTCTGCGGCCGCTTCGAAGGCATCGACCAGCGGGTCATCGAAAGCCGCGGGCTCGAGGAGGTATCAATCGGGGATTATGTGCTGTCCGGCGGTGAAATCGCGGCCCTGGCGCTGATCGATGCCTGCATCCGGCTGCTGCCGGGCGTGATGGGGAAACCGGCTTCCGGGGTCGACGAGAGCTTTTCCGAAGGACTACTGGAATACCCGCAATATACCCGGCCGCAGGAATTCGAAGGCCTGCCGATCCCCGACATCCTGCTGTCGGGCGACCATGCGCGGGTTGCGGCCTGGCGCCGGGCCGAGGCTGAGGCCCTGACCAAAGCGCGGCGGCCTGACCTTTGGACCATCAAGGTCAACCAAAAACGCCCAAAAAACACGACGGACGGGTGACAACGCCCGGCCTTTGCCGTATACGAGCGCCAAATCCGCGCACCGAGCATTTTCCGGCAAAGTGGTATCCGGATGGCCGTGAGAAAATGCTCTAACTCATTGAATTGCGCGTATTCTTTCGCAAGACCGGTATCCACTTTTGCGGAATACGCGTTACAGGATAGATGGACGTTCGCGCTGCCCGCGCCTGACAGGCCGGGCGCGCCGCCGATGGAGATTTTGCGATGAACCTCATTCAAGAGCTCGAAAAAGAGCAATTCGATAAATTGTCCGCCGGCAAGACCATTCCGGAATTCGGCCCCGGCGACACCGTGATCGTCAACGTCAAGGTGGTCGAAGGCGATCGCTCGCGCGTGCAGGCCTATGAAGGCGTCTGCATCGGCCGCACCGGCGGCGGGCTCAACGAGAGCTTCACGGTTCGCAAGATTTCCTATGGCGAAGGTGTCGAGCGCGTCTTCCCCGTGATGTCGCCGATGATCGACTCGATCACCGTGGTGCGCCGCGGCAAGGTGCGCCGCGCCAAGCTGTATTACCTGCGCAACCTGCGCGGCAAGTCGGCCCGCATCGTCGAAAAGAAGTCGGACCGCGCCGCCGCCGTCGGCGAGTAATTTCCTTATCCACGTTTCCGGCGAAAAGCGCAGGGCTCGGGTCCTGCGCTTTTTTGCTGCGCCGTCGTCATCGCAATGATGCTGGCGGCAAACGCATATCGCGCCTAAATACCTCATGCGCTATGAGGTTGGAATGTTTCCAGATCGCCAAACCATCGTGTCTCGCGTCGTTCTCGACGACCGCAGCCGTTTGCCCTGGCGCTTCTTCGGCCGGCTGACGACGGCAGCGCTCGCGGCTTGAGGCTGAGCGCGCCGCCTGTCGCCGCGCACCGTTGCATTTTCGATTCAAATCCCGATTCAAGGCCTGATCCCATGTCCGATAAAAAACCGACCACGCTGTACGACAAAATCTGGAACGATCATCTGGTTCACGAAGCCGATGACGGCACCTGCCTGCTCTATATCGACCGCCATCTGGTCCACGAGGTGACTTCGCCGCAAGCGTTCGAGGGACTGCGCGCCACCGGCCGCAAGGTTCACGCGCCCGAGAAGACGCTGGCGGTGGTCGATCACAACGTTCCCACCACCGACCGCTCCAAGCCCAATCCGGATCCGGAA
>JAJYAH010000665.1 GCA_021779635.1 Pseudomonadota bacterium
CGAAATCCGCTGCTGGTCGAAGGGACATTCCGGACCGGCACGCAATCCCATGCTTGCCTCGAACCGCATGCCTGCGTCGCCCGCTTCGATGGCGATCGCCTCACCGTGCATGCCTCGACGCAAGCGGTGTTCCATCTGATGGAGCTGATCGCCAAACGCTACAAGCTCGACCACGACAAGGTGCGCGTGATTGCCGATCATGTCGGCGGCGGCTTCGGCGCCAAGGCCAGCCTCGGCATGGAAACCATCGCAGCGATTGAACTGGCGCGCGCGGCCAAGGCGCCGGTCAGGATCGCGTATGACCGGCACGAGGAACTTTCCGTCACCGGCTATCGGCCCGCGACCGAAGTCAAGATCGCGCTGCTGCCGTCGGAGCAAGGCGGCCTCAAGGCGCTGTCGCTGACGGCCCATGCCGACACCGGCGCTGCGATCAATTCGACAATCGCGGCACTCGCGAGGCTGATCTATCCGGCGGAAGCCAAGGAGCTCGCCGATTTCGACGTCATCAGCAACCTGCCGCCCGGTGCGCCGTTTCGCGGTCCCGGCGGACCGCCGATGGCCTTTGCGCTGGAACAGGCGATCGACGAAGCCGCGCAGCGCATGAAGCTCGATCCGATCGCACTGCGCAAGCGCTGGGATCCCAATCCCAATCGCCAGCGGCTGTACGATTGGGCATCCGGGCTCGAAGTCTGGCGCAACCGGACGCCGGCGTCGCAGACCGGCCGTTATCGCCGCGGCGTCGGCGTTGCCACCGGATACTGGCTTTACCTCTGGCAACCCGGTTCAAAGGTCGAACTGGCGGTCAAGGATGGACGCCTCATCGCGAGCACCGCGATCCAGGAAATCAGCACCGGCAGCCGCACCGTGATCGCCAACACGGTGGCCCACGAATTCGGATTGGAGCCGCATGAGATCGAGGTCCGGATTGGAGATTCCAGTTTGCCGGAAGGGCCGGGTTCGGGCGGCAGCCGGACCACGGCTTCGGTTGTCCCGCCGACGCTGCTGGCCGTTCAAAAGCTCAAGGCCGCGATCGAACGAAATGCCAAGCGGCCGCCGATCGCGGGCTCCAACGCGCCGTGGCGGGAGTTGCTCGCCGCTTCGCCCGATCTCACCGCGTCAGCGGAAAGGCCGGAGGACAACAAGCGAATGGCCGAGGGGATTCGGTCGCCGCTGAAGGAGGCGGGCTTCATGGGGATAATCTTCGGCTGGATGATGCGCCGCTTCAACAATCTCGCGGTGGGAGGCGGCGTTCCAAGCTCGGTGCAGGTGATCGAGGTCGAGGTCGATACCTGGCTCGGTCACGTCCGCGTGCTGAACGTTCACACCGGCATTGCGGTCGGAAAGATCGCAGCACCCGCGCTGGCCCGCAGTCAGGCGACGGGCTCGGTGATCCAGGGCATCGGCTATGCGCTCTACGAAGCCCGTGAAACGGATCCCAAGACCGGCGATATCCTCACCGCGGGAATGGAGGACTACCGCATTCCCGGCATCGCCGACACGCCGCCGATCGACGTGCATTTCGACGAAGGCGGCTTCGACCACGTGCAGGGCGGCAGCGTCGGCATCGGCGAAGTCGCAACCGTGCCGACCTCGCCGGCGATCGCGAACGCCATTTACAACGCCACCGGCATCCGCCTCACCGAGATTCCGGTCCGGCCTGACCGGCTGATCGCCGCACTGAAAGGGAGGGCCGCCGCATGACGTCCGCAGCCATGACCACCTTCGCCGGGGTTTCCGAATTCCGCGCCGCCGGCACCGATCTTTCCGAACGGCGGCGCAGCGGACTTTCGCGGGGACCGCTGATCGATATTGCGGCAACACCCGGCACCATCGGAATCGACTGGACCGCGGACGGCGCCGCGCGCATCGGCGCCTTCACCACGATCGCTGCGATCGCGGCCGACGCCCGCATCGCCCAGGCCTATCCGGGCCTTGCGGCGTCCGCGCAAGGTCTCGCCACGCCGCAGATCCGTCATCTCGCGACGCTTGGCGGCAACCTCGCCCAGCGCTCGCGCTGCTGGTACTATCGCAATCCGCATATCGCCTGCCTCAAGAAGGGCGGAACGGATTGTCCCGCCCGCAGCGGCAATCATCTTTACGGCGTGGCCTTCGATCTCGGTCCCTGCGTGGCGCCGCATCCCTCGACCATGGCAGCAGCATTGCTGGCATATGACGCCAAGATCATCACCGACCGGAGAAGCGGGCTGGCGATCGGCGAGGTGTTCGGCGACGGCTCCAACGGCACTGCCGACCACGCGCTCTTATCCGGCGAAATGATCCGGGGCATCGAACTTCCAGTCCCGGTCCAGGGCGAGCGCGCGCTCTACAAGCGCGCGATCAGCCGCAGCTATGCGGAGTGGCCGCTGGTCGAGGTTTGTGCCCGCGCCGTCGTCGCGGCCGGCTCGTTCCAGTTCATCCGCATCACCGCCGGCGGTATCGCACCGGTTCCACTTCGCCTCACCGCGTCCGAAGCGGTCTTGCAGGGAGCCGCGGTCAATGCAACGACGATCGCCCAGGCGGCGAAGCAGGCGACGGCTGGAGCGAGGCCACTGCCGATGACCGGGTACAAGCTCGACCTGTTGAGCGGGGTCGTTCACGATCTTCTGGAGCGGCTCGCCGCATAGAGCGAGCGTCAGGCAGAAGGCCGTTCGATCGGGGATCGCCGGCCGGCAATCCTACTGGTCTTCGAATTCGTCTTCCTCGTTGACCTTTTGCCGGCGCGACGAGGTTTTGCCGAGCGAGCCTGTGACCATCGGCTCGCGCGAAGCATAGGGATTATGCTGCGACACCCGCGCGGCGACCTCCTCGCCGGACATCGCCGCCGGCTCGCAGATCAGCCGCCTCGAGGCGCGGCGCATCAGGTCGACGTGAATATGATCGTAGTGATAGGCGTTGGAGCCCGGCGCCAGCACGGTGGTGAAATGCTGGCAGGCGGCGGCCTGCACGTCGCGCAGAAAGCCCTGTTCTTCCGGCATGCCCTTCCAGCCGTCCCGCACCGAAATGCGCCGTCCGTCGGCAAGGGTGAACGCCGCAATGTCGAGCGCATTGCCAAAGGCATGCTCGGAGATATGCGCGCTCGGATTGCCATTCATGCCCCGGCAGGAATAGGCCGAGATCTGCCTGATCTCGACGACGCGCTGGCCGAACCAGCGCATCGCGGCGGGCTGCACGGAATCGGCGAGCCAGCGGTCAAGCACCGAGACGATCGGACAGGCGAGCGTGGCGACCGGCTTGACCGCCACCGGCCCGAAGGCGTCAACCGAATTGCCCTGCGCGGGTCCAAGTGCCGGACCAAGTCGCGGCAGCGGTGCAGCCTGCGGCGGATAGGCCGAGCCGGCACTCTCCGAAGACGGCGCCGAATAGCGGTCACGCGACGGATAGGCCTGTGCGCCATAAGGCTGCCGGACGCCCTGCTCTGCCGACTCCGGCGTGCCCTCGGGCGGCAGTTCGATTTGGCCTTGCTCCGGAGTGACGCCGGGCGCGGTCAATGAAATCGGACCGCTGGAACCGGCGCCATAGCCGGGCTGGCGCATCGCGTTGCCGGGATAGGGCGGAGGCTGCGGCGGGGCTTGCGAGATCGGCCAGCGCGGCTGGTTGCCGACGGTAGCCGGCGGCCGGAGATCATCGTCGGCAAAGCCGAAACTGCTGCTGCTCTCACCGAACGCTGCGACCTTGAGCGGAAATTCCGCACCGCAAATGCCGGGACCTGAAATCGGGTTGATCCGGACCAGGTCGGCGTTTTCTTTCACCGCGCCTGACTTCAGGCACGCGATTTCGGCCTCGGCCCGCCACGGTTCGCGCTCCTCGGACTGAAAAAATCCGCGGCCGCAGCCCGCCAACGAAACAAGGACGAAGGAGCCGACGAGATACAAACGAACTCCGCGCGTCATCCGCGCAACTTCAACGAATTTATTTAAGGACTCTTCAACGCGTTGATTTCACGATTCTTTAACCACGTGGCCGGCGTTGCTCGCGATCGGAAAGACAGCAGGGCTGACTTTTTCCCGCCGGAACCGATCGCTATCTTCGATGTTAGTGCGGGCAGCGACGTGAACCAGGGAGCTTTCCCATGATCTACGCCGGTCCATTTGTCCGGAGATTGAGCGTAGTTACCGCCTATGTCGCATTCGCCCTTGTCGGCGCGATCGTGCTGGGCGTGTTCTAAAGTCTCGGTTCCGATTAAATCGGACCGGAGACTTTATTTCTTCATTTGACGCGTTTTGTTCACGCGAATGCCACCACGGATCAGGTCCGGGGCAGGCTTTTGCTCGAAACCGCTTTGGATCTCACCACACATAGCGCACCACGCCCTTGCCGGCGTAGCTGCGCGTCACATCGGAGAACTCGCCCTCGAAGGTGGCTGCCGCCGACCAGCCGTTGAGCCATTTCTTTTCCACCGAAGCGGTGACCAGCGCGGAGTCGGAGGCTTGTGCGGCACCATTGACGACGAAGCTCGCGCCCGGCAGCGACTGGAAGGTGGCCGCGATC
>JAJYAH010000666.1 GCA_021779635.1 Pseudomonadota bacterium
GGAGACTTGAAAGATGCGGACCACGCTCGCGCTCGATGATGAACTGGTTGCCAGGGCGCAGGCCTTCACGGGTGTGAAGGAAAAGTCCAGCCTCGTCCGCGAAGCGCTCAAGGCTCTGATCGAGCGTGAAAGCGCCCGGCGGCTGGCGCGCCTGGGCGGCAGTGAACCTGGCCTGAAAGCGCCGCCGCGGCGACGGCCGGCCTCGACGTGATCCTGGTCGATACTTCCGTCTGGGTCGAGCATTTCCGCGTCGGCGACAAGGTGCTCGCCGACTTGCTCGATAGCGGAATGGTCCTGATGCATCCGTTCGTCCTTGGCGAACTTGCGCTGGGCCATCTCCGTCAGCGCGAGATGGTCATCGATGCCCTTTCGGGTCTGCCCTCCGCCCGTGTCGCCACCGATGCGGAGGTCATCCGTTTCATCGATCAGCACGCTCTGTTCGGGCGCGGCGTTGGATATGTCGATGTCCACGTGCTCGCCGGCGTGCGACTGACAGAGGGCGCGGTCCTGTGGACGAAGGACAAGCGACTGCACGTCATCGCCATAAAATTGGGAGTGGCCTTCAGGCGTTAGCAAGCGACAAGACTGCTACAGCCTGACGCTGCTGGCAATTGGCGCATTGCCGATTTGCGCGCTCAGCGATGCCGGTCGACGCACTCTCTGCTTTGACACTTCGATCTTGATCGAATGCTTCCTGCAAAACGGCTGCTATTTGATCTGCGTAGACCATCCAGATCCGAGAGACACAGGGAGCAATGACCATGAACCAGTATGCTTTGAACGACAGGACGATCAGCGACGCCGTCGGCGGCGGTGGCCTTCTGGTGGTGGCGCAATGGGAAGCGAAGGAAGGGCAGGCCGACAAGGTAGCGGCCATCCTCGATCAATTCCTCCCCGAGGCGCAAAAGGATCCCGGAGCAAAGCTGTTACTGATCGGTCGCAACAAGGACAATCCTGCACAGTTTCTCTTCTATGAACTATTCCGCGACGAAGCTGCGTTCAAGGCACATGCGGACAGCGATTACTTCAAAACCTACATCGCCGGCCAGGCCTTGCCGCTGCTCGCCAAGCGCGAACGCGCGCAATACGCGCTGCTGTAAAGGGCCAAACGAAAGCGCGCCGGCGTCACTGCCGGCGTGTTCTCTTGCACTTTGATTGATTTGCCGATCGAGCCGTTCGGCGTGGCGGGACACCGAAGCGTCGTAGGACAACGCCCAATTCGCGGTCGCCCGGATAGCTAGCGGCCGTGTTTGCTCACGGATGTGGGCAACGGGCAATGGGTGCAGACTCCGTTGTCGCACATCCGACAGATCGTAAAGCGGTCCAGCTCGGAGGTGTCCTGCCGTGCCAGCATGGCGTGTATCAGCTCTCCAAGTCGCTTTCGTTCGGATGCTGACAACACATCCACGAACGATGCGACGGCGGAAATTCGGCGAGCCAGCAAATCCTTGCGAGTCGCCGTGCCCCTGGCGGTGAGATGCAGGGCGACCTCCCGCCCGTCCTTTCCCGGCCGACGTTCGACAAGCCGATCCGAAACCAGCCGGTCCACAAGCCGGACCGCCCCCGAATGCGATAGGCCGAGGATTCGCCGGAGCTTGTCGTTGGTTATGCCCGGACCATACCCGATGACGACGAGCGCGGCGGGCGTTTCGCCGCCGTGGTCGATGATGTCGCGCGCTCCCTGCTCGATCCGATCCATCACGGCGAGCGACAGCGCCCCCAGCAAGTTCGCGATTTCGGGCTCCATGGTCATACCGGCAATAATATGTGCGGAGCGCACAAAAAACAACTTGACTAAATATGTGTACCGTACACATATTATATGTGTGGGACACACATTTGTGTGTGCCAGCGAGGATCAGGAATGGCCGGCAGCGGAAATCTTGCAGCCGGGGCCAAGGCGGCAGTTCGTGACCGAGCCTGTCACGCGGCGACCTGAAGACGAAGAAATATGGAGAAGATCGATGATGACGCGAAGCAGTGCATTGGCGGTTCCGAATGCCATCGCAAGCGAACCCGCCCTAAATTTTGTGCGGGCGAACGGCGTGCGGTTTGCCTATCTCGAACAGGGGAGCGGACCTCTTGTCGTGTTCATGCACGGCTTTCCCGACAACGCCTGGTCGTACCGGAAGCAAATGCGGGCCTTTGCGGATGCGGGATATCGCGCCGTCTCACCGTTCCTGCGTGGTTACGCGCCGACCGAGATCCCGGCGGATGGTTTGTTCGATCCCATCGCGCTGGGCAAGGATCTGGAAGCGCTCATCGCGGCGCTGAGCGATGACGGCCAGGCACGCGTCGTCGGCATGGACTGGGGCGGCACGTCGACCTTTCAAGTCCTGGCCACGGCACCATCGGCGATCAAGGCCGCCGCGGTCATGAACACCGCGCACCCGATCACGTTTTCGAGTATCCGGCGGGATCCCGAAACGGTCCGATCCATCTTCCACGTCTATTTTTTCCAGTTGGCCGGGGCTGAATCAGCGGTCAATATCGAGGGACTTCCCTTCGTCGATTATCTTTGGAAGCTCTGGTCGCCGACGTTTGAGAACGCCGAGCACATCCGCTCGGTCAAGGAGACGCTCCGCTCGCCCGGCACCATGGGGGCGGCGCTCAAATACTATGGCGATTTGTCCGACGCAGCACGCGCGGGCCGGCTGCCGATCAACGAGATGCATACGCCGACACTGACCATCTATGGCAACAACGATCCGACAGCGAGATATTCGGTGAAGGAGGAGCCGCTCTTCAAGGGACCGCACAAGCGTATTGTCCTGCCCGATGTCGGGCATTTCCCGCACATCGAGCGTGAGGCCGAAGTCACCGGTCTGATCATGGACTGGTTCAAGACACACGCCCCCGACTGAACAGGAGTACGCGCGATGGACGCCAGGATGCAGCAGCAATACGCCGAAACCTTTCACGGTCTTCACAGGGCGGGGGAACCATTCGTCCTGTTCAACGCCTGGGATGTCGCCACCGCCAAAGTGATCGCGAAGGCGTCTCCGGCCATCGCGACCAGCAGCGGTGCGGTCGCGTCTGCGCTTGGCTACGCGGACGGAGAAGACGTTCCATTCGACATGGTAAAACGTCTGGTGTCGCGGATGACGGCGGCCGTGTCGGTTCCAGTGTCAATCGATCTGGAGGCAGGATACGGCGAAAAGCCGGACGCCGCCGCGGCGTCGGTGACCGAGATTCTAAAAGCCGGCGCCGTCGCCATCAATATCGAAGACGGACTCTCCGGGGGAAAGCGGCAACTTGTCAGCCCTGAACAGCATGCAGCGAAGATCAGGGCAGTGCGGGACGCTGCACAAAGAGTTGGGATTCGCCTGTTCATCAATGCGAGAACCGATCCGTTTCTGCTGAAATTCGGATCGCCGGACGAGTGCTTCAACGAAGCGGCAAGGCGCGCGAAGGCTTATGCTCATGCCGGCGCGGATGGAATTTTCATACCGGGCCTCACCGATCTTGCGCTCATCGAGAAGTTCGTTCAACTCACGCCTCTGCCGGTCAACATCATGGTCACGCGAGGTGTCCCGGAAATTCCCGATCTCGCCCGCGCCGGAGTCCGTCGGGTGAGTCTTGGGCCGTGGCCAATGATGGCAGCAATGCGCGTGATTGGGGAGGCCGCCGCGGAGATTGTCGCGACCAGGCGCTACGGCGCGTTTCTGCAACCGAATGCCTGAGCCGAAGCGTCCTGCGAAACTGGTCAATCCGCCGTCGCCCGGATCGCCGCCGTCAGCGTCTTCAGCGAGTTTTTGGTCGCCCGATCGCTGACGCTCGCATGCAGCACCACGTCGCGCGAGGGCAGCGGCGGCAGGGCGAATTTCGCGCCGACATCGATGGTGCCTGCGGGCGCGACGCGCTTGCTGAGTGCGGCTACCGCCAGGCCGGCGGAGACCGCCGCGCCCGTGGTGGCGATGCCGCCGCCGACAAACACCTCGGTCCAGGACATGCCGGCGGCATTCAGTGCGTCGAGCGCCATGCTGCGCACGCTGCAGGGTTCGGCCTGCGTCGCCAGCCGCAAAGGCTCGCCCGCGCGGAGTTCGAAATCCGGCGCCGCCATCCAGGCGAAAGCTTCCTCCAGAATGGTCTCGCCGTCGCGGCGGCGGTTGTCGTGCCTGAGCACGATCGCCGCATCGATCGCGCCGCGCTCGAAATCCTCCAGCACCTCGTGCGAGGTCGAGACGTGCATCTCCAGCACCAACGATGGTTCGGCGTCGTTCATGCGCTTCAACAGCAGCGGCAGTTCGCCGCCGACAATGTGATGGCTGATGCCGACGACGAGCCGGCGCTGCTCGACGCCGAAAGCGCCGATCGCGCC
Organism: Pseudomonadota bacterium; assembly: GCA_021779635.1. The sequence goes on from JAJYAH010000666.1 coordinate 4,322, forward strand.
ATGATGGGCGGCGACGAGATGGCGCGCCGGCTCGAGGAAGGCGCTGCCGTCGGCCGACAGCCGCACCAGCCGCGGCGTGCGCTCCAATAGCTTTCGCCCCAAACCCTCTTCCAGCCGCTTGATCTTCAGGCTGACCGCCGATTGAGTCGTGTCCATTGCCTCCGCC
>JAJYAH010000667.1 GCA_021779635.1 Pseudomonadota bacterium
AAGCGCAGCCCCATAGTTGGGCTTCTCAAGATTGACCACGCGAGACAGCGGCCAACGCTCGACAATATGCCGGAGCAAGGCCGGGGTTTCGTCGGTGCTGCCGTTATCGACAAAGATGTAAAGCCAATTGTTCGAGCCGAGCATGTTATCGAGATAGTTCGCTAGCGCCTCGGCGTTCGCCATCAAAATGGATTGCTCATTGAAAACCGGGATTACGATCGACAGCGGCAGTTCCGCGGCTGGTGTCCCCGATGACACTTTTGTCAGCATCTCTACTCTCATGATCCAATCAGCTGCGGTCAATCCGAAGCGGACCAAGCCTGCTGTCGCGCCCAGATCTCGCGGTTCCCCAGATACCAGCTCCACGTTGTCTGCAAACCAGCTTCAAGGTCCGTTGGAGCATTGTAACCGAATTCGCGCGCTGCTTTGGCGATATTGCACCAGGTCGAGTGAACTTCGCCGCTGCGGGGAGCTTCGTAACGAACCCGGAAATCGCGTCCGGAAACCTTCTTGAGCGTTGCCACTAGTGTGTCGAGCGTTGTCGGCTGTCCGCAGCCGAGCTGGTAAACGCCGGTGAGCTGCCGCTTAAGCGCCGCTTCGATGCCGCGCACCAGATCGCCGACGTAAAGGTAATCGCGCTGCTGGGTGCCGTCGCCGTAGACGACGAGCGGCTCGTCGCGAATAATGCTTTTGATAAAGGCGGCTACCGCGCTCTTTTTGTGCGCCGAGCACGGACCATAGATGTTCGAAAAGCGCAACGTCACGCATGAAAATCCATAGGCACCGGCAAAGGCCGAGCAATAGCCCTCCACGGCAAGCTTGGAGGCGCCGTAGGGAGAGAGTGGACAAGGTGCCATCTCTTCCGAGATCGGTGACGCTACTTCGCCAAGCAGGGCGCCACCGGTCGAAGCATTGATGATGTGACGAACATTTGCGGCGCGGGCCAATTCGAGCAATTGGAATGAACCAGCAACATTGACTTGGAAACTGGGACACGGATCTTCAACCGAATCGATAACACCGGATAGAGCCGCAAGATGTACTACGGTATCGACGCCTTGCAGACATTCTGTCATCGTGGCTTTGTCGGTGAAATCGCCGCAAGTGAACCGTACCCCGCGCGGAAAGATGGGACGCTGCTGCCCGACGGAGAGGTTGTCAAGCACGACGACGTCGTAGGCGCTGTTTGCCGACAAATGCTGTACCAGATTAGCACCTATGAAGCCGGCTCCGCCCGTTACAAGTACGCGCATGCTGGTACATCTCGAATGAAGCATTTATCGGGGTCCTGCGTAACTATCGTAATCACCACTTCGAGACACAAGGAATCTTTGAACGGTCGCAATTGCTTGCGTACTTCTCGGCGATTTCCCTGATCTCCCCGAGCAAGCTGCCGTTGAGCATGATCGGGTCGAGGCCGAGGCCGATAAGACTACGGTTTTCGACGTACAGGTCGTTAGTGTCCGCTTCTTTGCGCGGATTGGGCAGATGCGAAATCGGCACCCCAGTCAATCTGGAAATCATCTCCGCCAGATCGAGGATCCTGAAGGTCTCGGTCATCTGGTTGAAGATGCGCACACGTTCGCCTTTTTGAGGCGGGTTCATGATCGCAAGCTCGATACAACGAACGGTATCCTGAATGTTGATGAACGCCCGCGTTTGACCGCCGGTGCCTTGAACGGTCAACGGAAAGCCGATGGCTGCCTGCACGAGAAAACGATTGAGGACTGTTCCATAATCGCCATCATAATCGAACCGGTTGATGAGCCGCTCATCGAGTGACGTTTCTTCAGTTTGCGTGCCCCAAACGATGCCTTGGTGCAAGTCGGTGACGCGAACCTCGTCGTTTTTGTTGTAGAACGCGAATAACAATTGATCTTGGGTCTTGGTCAGATGATAGATACTCCCGGGATCGGCCGGATAAAGAATCTCCCGATGAATGACTTTACCGTCCTCCTCCAGTTTAATCGGCAAATAGCCTTCCGGAATCTTCATCCCGGCGGCGCCATAGCCGTAAACCCCCATTGTACCAAGATGAACGACGTGACTGTCCACGCCGGACTCGACGATGGCGGCGAGAAGATTGTTGGTGGCATTGAGATTGTTATTGACCGTGTAACGCTTGTGATACGATGACTTCATTGAATAGGGTGCCGCGCGTTGCTCGGCGAAATGCACTATAACGTCCGGCTGCCACTCAGCAATGAGCGTCAAAAGGCGATGATAATTCTCGGCGACGTCGAAATTGTAAAAGGAAGTGACCTTGCCGGTTATCTCTTTCCAAGCCCGAATACGTTCTCCGATCGGCCGGATTGGCGTGAGCGACGATGCCTCTAGCTCGTTGTCGATGTTGCGACGAGACAAATTGTCGACGATTACCACATCGTGGTCTCGCGCCGAAAGGTGCAATGCCGTGGGCCAGCCACAAAAACCGTCGCCGCCAAGAAGGAGAATTTTCAATAATCTTCCTCCCTCAATCGCGCTGCCCCATGTCCGAGATGAGTGCTGAGGTGGACCCCATCGGTAGGATGACCTACAAAGTCAATCATGGCCTATATATGGCCGCTTGTCTGGCTGGTCGCAATCATATGCATATATGATCGTGCTCCCAAGTTCGACGCTAACTGGCAGATCATCGATTGGACAGCATTGACCGATAAGGCGAACGGCAACGCTCATCTTCAAGTTATGCCGAAAGCGCCGCGCCATGGCTATGACTGAAGCTGTTTCTTTGGCCGCCGCCGCGCGTTCGCGCATACGCTCGATCCGCCGCCGCGGCGCCGCGCACCTCGTCGCCTGGGCGGGCGACGAGAAACTGAGCCCGTGGCTGGTGGCGGGCTTCGTCATTCTTCACGTGGTGCTTTGGACCGTGATCCTGACCCGTTTGCGGGCGGAGCAGGACGTGCACTTCGATGTCGCCGAGGCTTTTGCGTGGGGCCAGAAATTCCTGCTTGGCTACGGCAAGCATCCCCCGCTGTCGGGATGGGTCGCCGGCCTCTGGTTCATGCTGTTCCCGGTCGCGGACTGGTCGACCTATGCGCTGGCGATGGTGACAGTCGGTGTGGGCATGATGATCTGCTGGGCGATCGCCCTGCGTGTCGTCGATCGCCGGCGCGCCTTCCTAGTGGTGGTGATGCTCGCGATCTACCCAATCTTCAATCTGAAAGGCTTCAAGTACAATCCGGATCTGCTGCAACTGGTCACGTTGCCGCTGGTGGTGCTTGCCTATCTGGACGCGTTCGAGAAACGCACGGTTCGTTCAGGCGTCTGGCTGGGCCTCGCCGGCACGCTGGCGCTGATGACGAAATACTGGGTGCTGACGATGATCGGCGCGATCGGCCTCGCGGCACTGATCCATCCTGCGCGGATGCTGTTCCTGCGTTCGCCAGCGCCGTGGGTCGCGATCGCAGCGTTGGCGGTTGCCATGGTGCCGCACTTCATCTGGCTGAAGCAGGTGAATTTCGCACCGTTCACCTATGCCAGCGATACCTATTCGATATCAAATCACATTCAGAGTCTGAAATTGGTGCTGGGCTATATCGGCCACAACATTGCTTTGCTCGCGCTGCCGCTGGTGGTCGCCGCCGTGGCGTTGGCGTGGAGCCCGCGCGGCTGGATGTGGCTGTGGCGCGATCCGCGCGCCTTCGTCGCACGGCTATGGTCGCGCGACCCGAATTCAGACGTGCGGACGTTCCAGGCACGGAATATCTGGATCATTCAAGCCATCGTGGCGATCGGTCCACCGGTGGGGGCGCTGATATTCGCGATTTATCTCAAGACAGACTGGGGCATCTCGCTATTCTTCCTGACGCCGCTGGCAGTGGTCGCGATTCCTCAATTGCGCCTGCGCCGGGCCGCGCTGGTGCGGGTCGTTGCGACATGGCTGGTGATTTCGCTGATTGTGCTGGTCGCTGCGCCGCAGATCGTTCCCATCACGATGCTGCGCAATGCGACCGGCCAGTTCACCTATGGCTCACATTCGCAGCTCGCGCGTGAGCTGACGGAGCTGTGGCATCGGCGCTTCCATTCGCGCTGGAAGGTGGTCGCCGGCGCCACCGATGTCGGCGAGCCGATGACATTCTATAGCCCCGATCACCCGATGCCGCTAACGCCGAACGAAATCTGGTCATCGGGGCTTACGTCGCTCGACGAAGCGAAGCGATATGGATTCATCGGCATCTGCGAAGTCGGCGCCTGGAATCAGCAGGCGTGCGACGCCTGGATGAAGCGGAATGCAGCAGGTGGAGAGGAGATGGTGATCACAACGCAGCGATTCTTTCGCGGGTCTGCCATCGCTGCGACCGCATGGAACGTATACGTCGTTCTTCCGGCCAATCGCGAAGCTCCGGAGTAGCCTCATGGATCGTGCCAACATTTATCGGTTTAGCCGACTAGTACCCGGAATCAGAGCTGAGTGATACGGCGGCCACGGCGTTGACGGACCTTTTTCTTGGTCCAGACGAAGGGCTCGGCTTTGTCGTTGTAG
>JAJYAH010000668.1 GCA_021779635.1 Pseudomonadota bacterium
GATGACGCGACGGGATGGATGAAGCTTTTGACGTTTGATTTCATGGCGGGCAGTTTCGCAAATCGGCGCGGCTCACGCCACCCGATTTCCGACAGCTTATCCGCGTCATTGCGAGCGAAGCGAAGCAATCCATAGGGAACCCACGCGCAGAATGGATTGCTTCGTCGCTACTGCTCCTCGCAATGACGAACGAGCGGTGGCCTCTACCCCAGCACCGGCAGCGCGATCACGTCATAGGCATGACGGATGCTGCGCTTCAAAACCGGGTCCTCGAGTTCATATTCGAAGCGGCTGGCGGGGCGGATGCCGCCTTTCGCCGCAAAGGTGCCGCCGAACATGGCGCAGCCATCGGGCAATCCCTTGCCGCCGAAACCGCGCTGAATGAGGTCGGGGACCGAAAGCATGCCGTCGAGCTTGCCTTCCTGATACAGTACCCGCGCGCCATCGATCCAGGCATGCGAGCGCAGGATCATCTGGTCCCAGTGGCCGGAGACCTCCTCCAGCTCCCACAGCACAGGCGCCATCACCTTGTCGCACATCTGCTTCGACACCGTGACGCTGTAGGCCTCCACCTTTCGATCGGTGTGATCGGAGCCGAGGCCGACAAAGATGCGGCCCTGCCAGCCGATCAGGACGAACTCGACCTCGCCGCTGGAATCATTGCCGCTGACTTCGATGCTGTCAGCGGTGGTGATCCGCCGCGCCGCGACGCGGTAGTAGATCGGCGTGGTGGCCGGCCGCGCAATCCCGATCGCCTCAAGTTCGGCGATGTGCTTGTCGCGCGCCACCGGGTCGCGTCCGGTCCAGCCGGCGATCACGGCCTGATCGATCGCCAGCGTCAACGGCGTCGTCGTGCCCTGGGCGTCGATGGTGAAAGCCAGATCAAACACGGATGACCCCTTCCATTCCAGCCGCCAGTTCGAAGATGCGGCGGTCTGCCCCGCCGGTAGCCGCCAGCATCAACCCGACCGGCACCTCGCCTTCGCGATGCGCCGGCAGCGAAATGGCGCAGCCGTCGATGACATTGATGAGGCTGCAATTGCGCAGCGCCAGCAGGTTTGCGCCGGTGAAAGCCTTGTCGTCGGCGACAAGATCGGCAATGCGCGGCGGGGTGTTGGCGGTGGTCGGCAAGATCATCGCATCATAGGGCGCGAGCCGCACCGCAATGCGCGCGATCAGCGACCGCCGCGCGCCGAGCAAGTCGACATAATCAGCCGCACTCTGGCTTTCGCCCCGCATGATCCGGCTGGCGACGCGGGGATCATAGATGTCGCCCTTGGTGGCGATCAAGTAGCGATGCCAGGCATAGCTTTCCGCCGCCGCGAACCCGCCCTTGGCGTTCATCTGCGCCACGTCAAGGAATTCCGGCACCTCAATCCGCTCGATCAGCGCGCCCTGTCGCGAAAGCGTTTCCAGCACCCGATCGAAGGTTCGCGCCACCGCATCGTCCAGTTCGTCGAGCACGATGGTGGTCGGCACCGCCAGACGCAGTCCCCTGATCGGGCGCGGCTGCAACGGGATGACCGGCTCATCGGCGAGCACGGCGTCGAGCACCGCGCAGCAGCCCACCGTGCGCGCGAGCGGGCCAAAGCTGTCGAGCGAGAACGACAGCGGTACACCACCGTCCAGCGGCACGCGCCGCTGGGTCGGCTTGAAGCCGACGATGCCGTTATACGCCGCCGGAATCCGGCACGACCCGCCGGTATCGGTGCCGAGCGCGCCATGCGCCATGCCGTCGACGACGGATACCGCCGCCCCGGACGACGATCCGCCGGGCACATGACCGACACTGCGCTGCCAGGCGCCCTTCGGCGTGCCGTAATGCGGATTGATGCCGATCCCGGAATAGGCGAATTCGGTCATGTTGGTGCGGCCGATCACGATGAAGCCGGCACGGCGCAGTCGCGCCACCACGGGTGCATCGGCTTCCGCCGCCGGCGAATCGTCGAGCGCGCGCGAGCCGGCGCGGGTCACCTGGCCCTTGATGTCGAACAGATCCTTGATCGAAACCGGAATCCCGGCATAGGCCGAAGGGGCTGCCTTGACCTCGCGCAGCCGGTCCATCGCTTCCGCCGCTTCGATCGCCGCTTCCGCGTCGACATGAATGAAGGTCCGCGAACCTTCGCCCGATGTGTCGGCGATCCGGGCCAGGCATTCGTCGACGAGCTGGCGGGCGCTGGAGCGGCCGCTGTCGAGATCCTCGGCCAGTGCGGCTAGTGTCGGCGTGTTCGGCATGGCTTTATCGCCTCTTTGCTTTTGTTGATCCTGAATTACTTCAGCCCGAAATAGGCGCGGCGCAGCGCTTCGTTGTCGGTCATCTCCGCAACCGTGCCGGAAAAGCGGATGCGCCCGCCTTCCAGCACAAATACTCGCGTCGCCACCTCGAGGAAGCCGATATTCTGCTCGGCGATCAACAGCGCCAGACCGCGATTGCGCAAATCGCTGAGGATACGGATGACTTCCTTGACGAACAGCGGCGACAGCCCGGCCGAGGGCTCATCCATCACCAGCAGCTTCGGCTCCGCGGCCAGCGCCTTGGCGATGCCGAGCATCTTGCGCTGGCCGCCGGAGAGGCTGGAGGCCGGCGCACGGCGCTTGTCGCGCAACACCGGAAACACGCCATACATTTCCTCGACCCGGGCGGCGGGATCGGCGTGCCCCAGCGCCTGGGCGCCGACGCGGATGTTTTCCTCGATCGACAGATCCGGAAATACCGCAAGCTCCGACATGTAGGTCATGCCGAGCCGCATCCGGTCGCTGGAGCGCATCCGCGTCACGTCCTCGCCGCCGAGCCTGATGCCGCCGTGCCGCGCGTCGATCAGTCCGACCAGCGATTTGAGAAAGGTCGTTTTGCCCGCGCCGTTGGCGCCGAGCAACAGCACGGTTTCGCCGGCACGGACGTCGAGGTCGACGCCCCAGAGCACCTGCATGGTGCCGTAACCGGCGTCGATACCGGCAGCCTCCAGCAGCGATGCGGCTTCAGGCGGCATGCTCGCCTCCGAGGAACACCTCGATGACCTGCGGCACCTTGACCGCGACCGCGAGCTTGCCTTCGAAGATCTCCTTGCCGGCATTCATGACAATGACGCGATCGGTGATGTGCTCGATGAAACCCATCAGATGCTCGACGACGATGATGGCCATCCCGGTTTGCGCCAGCGCCTTGATGCGTTCAGCGATCCAGTCGAGCTCTGCCGGGTTGAGCCCGGCGGCGAGTTCATCGAGCAGCAGCAGCCGCGGGCGCGTGGCCAGCGCGCGAACCAAATCGAGCATTTTTTGCTGCGCATTGTTGAGATCGGCCGCCGGCCGGTCAGCGACATCGGCAAGGCGGTATTCGTCGAGCAGCGCTGCCAATGCCGGCGGGGCCACCGCAGCGCGGCCATAGGCCAATGCGACCTCGATATTCTGGCGCACCGTCAGCGACATAAACGGCTTTGGAACCTGGAAGGTGCGGTTGATGCCGCGATGGACCAGCCTGTGCGACGCGACCCCGCCGATCGAGATGTCGTCCATCACGACCTCGCCGCCGTCCGGGGCATAGAGACCGGAGATCACGTTGATCGCGGTAGTCTTGCCGGAGCCGTTCGGCCCCACCAATCCCAGGATTTCGCCCGACGCGACATGGAAGCTCAGTCCATCAAGCGCGTGAAAGCCGCCGAACCGCTTGACCAGCTTCGAGACGTTGACGATGGCTGCGCTGTCAGGGGACATGCCATCCCCTGCGTGTCGCGAGCGAAACCAGGCCCGCGGGGAGAAACAGCACCAGCCCCATGATCAACACCCCGTAGATCAACTGGAAATATTGCGGCGTGGTGAACCCGATCAAATTGTAGATGCCATACAGGATGATGACGCCGACGATCGGGCCGCAGATCGTGGCAACGCCGCCGAACAACGCGAACACGATCGCGAAGATCGAGAAATCGCCGCTGAAGACATTGTCGGGATAGAACACCGAAACATACCAGGCATAGACGCCGCCGGCGAGACCCGCCACCAGCGCGGAAGCGAGCCATGCGATCACGCGCATCCGCACCACATTGACGCCCGCCATCGACGCGCTGACGGCATCTTCACGCACCGCCTGCAACGCCAGACCGAATCCGGAGTTCTTCAGAAACACGACGGCACCGAGCGTCAGCGCCAGCACGACGAGTGCTGCGGTATAGGCCAGTGTCGGATTGAAGGTATCGGTAAGCGAAACGCCGTAGGGCCCGCGCGTGATGCTCTCGAGCGCCGGGTTGGCGACGAAGTGCAGCACCGCAAGCGACGCGGCGAGGTTGGCGATGGCGAAGTAGGCGCCGGAGAGCCGCAGCAGCGGCGTCAGCAGCAGCCCTAATGCGACCCCGACCAGCCCGGCGGCGATCACCGCGAGCGCCGCCGGCGCGTGATAGTGCATCACCAGGATCGCAAAACCGTAAGCGCCGGCGCCAAAGAAACCGACATAGCCGAACGGCAGATAGCCGGTGAACCCGTAGATG
>JAJYAH010000669.1 GCA_021779635.1 Pseudomonadota bacterium
AATTTCATCCGCGGTGGGAGCTACCCCCCACACCGCATCGATGCCGGCGAGGTTCAGCAGCAGCTCCGCGCGCCGGCGGCGGGCGGGCACCACCAGCAGCACGCTGACGCCCTTGCGGCCGGCGCGGCCGGTACGGCCCGAGCGATGCTGCATGACTTCCGCGTCATTCGGCAGATCGGCGTGAATGACGAGGTCGAGGTTGGGCAGGTCGATGCCGCGCGCCGCCACGTCGGTGGCGACGCAGACGCGGGCACGCCCGTCCCGCAGCGCCTGCAGCGCCTGGGTTCGCTCGTTCTGCGTCAATTCGCCCGACAGAGCGACCACGGAGAAGCCACGCTCCAGCAGCGTCGCCTGCAAATGCCGGACGGCCTCTCGGGTATTGCAAAACACCAGTGCGCTCGGCGATTCCATGAATCGCAACACGTTGACGACCGCGTGCTCGATATCGCCGCTGGCGATCCGGATGGCGCGGTATTCGATGTCGGCATGACCACCCTGGTCACCCGCGACCTCGACGCGAAAAGCCTGGTGCTGAAACTGCGTGGCCAGCGCAACGATTCCGCGTGGCAAGGTCGCCGAAAACAACAGCGTGCGGCGCGTATCCGGCGTGGTCTTGAGGATGAATTCCATATCCTCGCGAAAACCCAGATCGAGCATCTCGTCGGCCTCGTCAAGCACCACCGCCTTCAGTTCGGAGACGTCGAGCCGGCCACGCCGCAGGTGATCGCACAACCGGCCCGGCGTGCCGACCACGATATGAGCGCCCGCGGCGAGCTCGCGCTGCTCGCGGCGCGGATCCATGCCGCCGACGCAGGAAACGACGCGCGCATCGGCATATTGATAAAGCCAAGCGAGTTCGCGCTGCACCTGCAGGGCAAGCTCGCGCGTCGGCGCGACGATCAGGGCAAGCGGAGCGGCAGCCCTATCGAACCGCTCGGCACCCCCGAGAAGATCCTTGGCAATGGCCAGGCCGTAGGCGACGGTTTTGCCCGAGCCGGTTTGCGCCGAAACCAGAAGGTCGCGATCAAGTGCCGCCGGCGCGAGCACCGCGGTCTGGACGGGGGTCAGCTGATCGTAGTTGCGCTCTGCCAAGGCTCGAGCGAGCGGCTGGCTTGTGGTCGGAAGTGTCACGAGATGGCCGATCCTGGTTGGTGTTGACGCAGGGAATATGGCGCCGGGCCTCGAACCCAGCGGATCGAAGCTTGCGCGCCCGGCAAATGCAGCCGCGTCAATGGCGGATTTGATTGAGGTCCGGATGCTTTAAGCCCAAAGGGACCAAAGTGCAACTCGGAGCGGCCGAGCACAAGCTTTTGGTTCAATTTTTCAAAAGGCCGCGACAGTCCCCACACCGTCATTGCGGGCCAACGGGCCGCGCGAATGCGCGCCCGATGACAGGCTCCGCGAAGCAATCCATCTTGCCACACAGAGAAAGAATGGATTGCTTCGTCGCCTCGCTCCTCGCAATGACGGCAAGATGCACTTCCATCTTCTCGCGGCGCGATGCGCCCGAGTTTTGCAAAAATCCTTCGCCTCGAAAAACAGAGAGCGCAGGGAATGCCGGGTGCCGGTTGCACCCGCAGCCGCGTGCGCAAGTGTAGAAAGCACACGCGTTAGTCACCACAGGTTCACCGGAACACCGGCCTTCCCTGCGCAATGGTTTTAACGGCTTACTCCGCGCTCTCCCCGGTGACCGGGCTTTGTTGCCACCGTCGCCTCGCGGATACTTCCGCGAAGCTTGACGCCAGCGTCGGGGCGTCAGGACCACACGACTTCGCCGTCCGCATCAGCACCGCTCGTCTCGCGTTACTGCCGCGTCCACCGCATCCCTGCCCTACGTTCGTGACGATCGCGAAACGCCCCTCTGTGTGGGCCGGGACGGCGCAACTATGGAAGTGATTTGGGTGAAAAGAACACCGGAATATTTTTGCACGATGGGCTGGACAGGCGGCTCCGTGATTTGCCCGTCAGGCACATCTCATCGCCGATAGGCGCCGCGTTCAACGGACTGTTCATCGGAGCTACCCTTCCGACTTCAGCGCAAAAAACCCAATCCAAAGCGCCGATTGCAAACAGTCTAAAACTTCTTTTCATCCAGCCGCCGGGCTGAGAACCCGGCAACGACTTCAAGAGGCAATGCGAATTCAAGCAGAATTTCCCAAAACCTGACTCATGTCGCAACCGAAGTGTTTCCACCTCGCCGGCGTTTCATTTGTTTACCTGCTGGCCCTCGATGGAGGGCGCGTTGAGGCAATATCCCTTATAGTGTTCGGCGGCCGTGCCGGCGGCGAGATCGCGGTCGCATTCGCCCTTGTGCGCGCACAAGGCACAGACGCGCACCATGTCGCGCAGCACCAGAGGCTGCGTACGCGCGAGCGCCTCTTCATCGATTCCGAGCACTTTGAGCATCTTCGACAGCTGGTCCGCGGCGTGCGGCCCCTGACGGACCAGTTCATTCAGGTCGATGGGAGAAACCCTGAGTTCACTCGCGATGCGGTCGAATTCGACGGTATTGAGCTGGCGCAGCTCATTCAGATCCCGTCTGTGCTTCAGCCAATCGTTGAACGTATCGACCAGCATTCCAAGTGAGGGAAACGACTTGCTTTGGGCGGTCATGAGACACCTCCGGCTATGCGCAGTAGGGCATGAACGGGGATGAGCGTAGTTGCGGTAGATCAACTTTCACCTCCCTTGGAGAAGGCTGGCGGCGGGCGGCCAAGCCGCCGCGCCAGCAACCAGCGAACTTGCGCCGCAGCCTGCCCCCCGCCCCCAAAAATTAGAATCCGTCGGGGTCGGTCGAACGAAATATCATTGGAGATCGCCAATATCTCAGTTGGGTCCAATCGCGCCGCTTTGGCTGTGAGCGGTCACTTCCGGTCTACACCGAGCTCCGGATATGTCGCCGGGCAGCAATAACTGACGCTATGTGCCGTGAACGGAAGTCGGGGGGATTATTCGATCAAATGGTCGGCACGCCCGAGCGGGCTGCATGGCGTTCTGACTTGCTGCTCCGACTACCGCTGCAACCCGGCCCATTATTTGAGCGTCAAGATATAGTCAGCCAGGTTCGCGACCTCTGCGCGACTTAGAGATAGCTTTGGCATGTTCGGATGCGGTTCGAGCAAAAGAAGCGCGAGCTTGTTGGCACCGAAGTCAGGCCCTCTTGCAATCGAAGCAAACGGTGGCGCCTGATCTGTTACAGGGCTTTTTTGTCCACTTTCCACGACATGGCAGCTCGTGCACCAACGTTCTGCGATGGCTTTGCCTTGACCCGCATCCGCCGCAAAAGATAGCGATGGTCCGACGACCGTAACGAAGGTGAAGCACGCCACGAGGAGCAATGTTCGCAAAATTCTATCAAAAGCCTCTGACATCCCGGGAACCCACCTTACGATTGACCACCAAAGCCGGTTGGAATTAGAGGCGAACAATGCCGTTTCGTTTTGATCGAGATCAAATGGGGCGAGGCACCGAAACGCGACTTCCGATGTGCCCCGAACACCGCCAAGCAAGGCGGCGTACTGTAGCTCCGAAAACGATTAGCGCGGCGCACGAATAGAGAAGCCGACAAATTCCCTCGTCCGCGAGACTCCGTCACGAACGGAACCGGCGCGCTCTAATGCCGGAACGGAAAGGCCAATTGTCCGACAATCTCCGACGGCATCGCCAATTCGTCCCTGCCGTAATTGTCGGGCAGCCTGTTTGCCGGCATCCGGAAGGTTCCGAACAGGATATCCCAGATCGGGAAGGTCCCGGCAAAGTTGGTATTGCCGCCTTCTTCGAGCGCGGTGTGATGCCAGCGATGGAACATAGGCGTCGCCAGCACGTATTTGAATGGACCAAGCGACCAGTTGAGATTGGCGTGGACGAACGCCGAATGGAACGTCGTGAACGGTCCGACCCAGAGCATGATGTTGGGCGAGATACCCGCCATCAACAATATGACGTCGACCGCTATGGTGCCGATAAGCAGGTTCACCGGATGGAAGCGCGCCGCCGATATCCAGTCCAGATCTTCGGACGAATGGTGGATCGCGTGATACTTCCAGAACGCGCCGCCGTGAAACAGGCGGTGCAGCCAATACAGCATGAAGTCCGACAGCACCAGGAACAGCACGGCCTGGAACCACAGCGGCAGCTCGGACAGCGGTCCATGGCCGTTGTCGTAAAAGGCAATCAGATCGTCGGCGTCGTGAATATTGAAGATGACGCTGGCGCCGAGCACCAGGAGCCCGATCCGGAACACGCGCGCGAACAATGGCACGAAGAACCAGTAGCAGATGTCGGTGACGAGACCTCGCTTGCGCCACCAGGGTGTTCCGGGATTGCAAGCCCAGAAGTGGGCCAGTACCGAGAACACCACGGCCAGCACGATCGTGATCGGCACCACCTTGGCAATCGTCTGGCCGAGCATCTCGACGACTTCCAGGGATAGATTGGACATGGCTGCCTCATTCGATCGGGGATCCAAG
>JAJYAH010000670.1 GCA_021779635.1 Pseudomonadota bacterium
GTGATGTTCCAGTCCAAAATCACTGGCGTTGATGCCCAGATTGTTCATTGCCGCTTACCCTTCGCTTGAAGTCGAACCAGTGCCCGCCTGGGAGCCTGGCAAATTTATTCAGCATTCCTGTTCTGGCGCAAGCGCGTCCTGCCGAACCGTGTCATTGGCAATGTTCTGATTGCCGCTGGCGCGCTGTCCGTGGCATTCGCCAAATTGATCGCCTCATCCTCTGTCTGGAAACGGACGAGGCCGGCAAGGGGGCCAAAGGTTTCCTCCCGACATAGGAGAGCATCCGGCGAAACATCTACGAGAACGGTCGGCTCGAAGAAATGGCCTGCCCCGGGCACTCGTCGCCCTCCGGTCAATATCCTGGCACCATGTTTGACGCCGTCTTCGATATGGCTTTCGACCTTTGCAACGGCACGTTCATCGATCAATGGCCCCTGATCCGCGCCGGTCGAAAGACCCGGCCCGACGGCAAGCGCGCGAACACGTGCCGCCAGCTGCCGGGAAAAGGCTTCATAAACGCCGGATTGGACCAGAATGCGATTTGTGCAGACGCAGGTCTGACCTGAATTCCGGAACTTTGATGCTATTGCGCCTTCAACCGCATCGTCGAGTTTCGCATCATCAAAGACAATGAACGGCGCGTTTCCACCCAATTCGAGGGAAACCTTCTTCACGGTGCTCATACAACGGGCGGCGAGCATCTTGCCAACGCCTGTCGAACCAGTGAAGGTGAACTTGCGAACGCGCTTGTCAGCCGTCAGCACATCGCCGATCGGCGCGGGCTGACCGGTCACGATATTGAAAACTCCCGCCGGCACTCCGGCCTGGTCGGCCAGCCACGCCAAAGCGAGCGCTGAAAGCGGCGTCAATTCCGACGGCTTCAGCACCATGGTACAGCCGGCAGCCAGAGCTGGCGCTGCCTTTCGGGTGATCATGGCGAGCGGAAAATTCCAGGGTGTTACAGCGCCTACCACACCCACGGGTTCGCGTCGCACCAGGAGACGGTGGTCGGCCGCATGAGGTGCTAAGACATCTCCGTTCACACGCTTCGCCTCCTCCGCGAACCATTCGATGAACGATGCCGCATACACCACCTCGGCCTTGGCCTCGTGCAACGGTTTGCCTTGCTCGGCCGTCAGAAGGCGCGCCAGATCATCCGTATGGACGAGCACCAGATCATACCAGCGCCGCAAAATCGCGGCCCGCTGCTTGCCTGTAGCTTTTCGCCAATCGGTCAAGGCACGATAGGCCGCGTCGACGGCACCTTCGGCCTCGCGATACCCGAGATCCGGGACCGAGCCGACCAAGGAGCTGTCTGCCGGATTCAAGACGTCGATTCGCGCTTCGCCGTCGATCCATGCGCCATCGACAAAAGCTTGCGCCCGGAGCAGTTTTGGCTCCGCAAGGCTAAGATTCACGTTTGCTATTTCCCTGAAATCCAGTTTGGCATTCCCTAACAAATCCGGCCGATGGATGCCTTCGCGGTATGGACACTCTCATTTGATGAGAAGCCATCCATTCTGATAGCTGATGCATGTAAACGCCCGACGATACTCGCGGAATCTTGATTGCGCGAAACCAGATGAGAAGCGTTAGTCCGGCGTGATAGCGACCAGTTTCGAGACACGCACCGCGCTTCGAGGGCGTCGCGCACCGCTCATCAAGGCATCGTCTGCGATCGCATGGATGCTATAATAGATCAGCGTTGATAGCGCGTGGGGATCAT
This sequence comes from Pseudomonadota bacterium, assembly GCA_021779635.1. Next base: position 1,727 of record JAJYAH010000670.1, read on the forward strand.
CCACACACCATGCGCCCTCCAGCGTTCCTTGTGAAAGCAGATCGCTGATATAGCCCACAAGCCCGTCGTTCACGGCCACGGATCTGAGCGGCGTATCCCCACTGAAGAAGATCACATCCCGCAACTCGGGCGTGTCCAGATAACTTTCCACCGCCGTCTCGACCAGAAGATCGATCCGCGTGAAAAAATCGTCGGATTCGCAAAGACTGATCCTGCTTTTGACACGGTTCAATATCATGTTGCAGAAGTTGTCCCGAAGTGCCGCACGCAATTCGGTCTTACTTGAAAAATAATGGTAAAGTGTGCCCTTAGCGAGGCCAGTTTCAACGCAAACGTCATCCATCGTCGTCGCGTCATAGCCTCGCTCAACAAACAATCGCCTCGCCGCTTCCAGAATTTCGACGCGCCGAAGCTGAGCCTTCCTCGGACCGGGCGGGGCACCGGCCGGCCGGCGAACTGCGGCCGCGACCCTGCGTCGCCGGTCCCGAACGACCCGTTTCACCTGAACAGTCTAGCTGGCAAGCGGCTCACCCTCCCAAATCTCGGTACCAATTTGCGATTGGGCTTCCTTTGAATAACGAGGTCCCGAAACGGCGCCAAAAGCGAAAAGGGCGTCCACTTGGTCAAACACGACCTCGGAGATGGTCAACGACAGGGTATCCAGAATTTCATCGAGATGATCAATGTTCGTGGTCCCGGGGATCGGAACGACGAAGTCGCGCTTTGAAAGCAGCCAGGCGAGGCAGAGCTGCGCCGGAGTGCAATCTGCAGCCCGGGCCAACCCAGCCATCTGATCATAAAGCCCGAGGTTCCGCGTCAAATGAGGTTCCTGGAACCGCGGCATCGCGGCTCTCAGGTCGCCTTGCTGGAAACCTGCCGTACCCACACTTCCCGCCAACAAGCCGCGAGCCAGAGGCGAGAAGGCGATAAAGCCAATCCCGAGCTCCTCGCAGCAATCGAGTACGGCAAGTTCCACATTGCGCGTCCAGGGCGAATATTCGGTCTGGACAGCTGTCACCGGATGGATCGCATGTACCGCGCGGATCGTTTCTGCCGATACTTCCGACAAACCGATCGTGCGAATTTTTCCTGCCTCCACTGCCCGCGACAGGGCGCCGACCGACTCTTCCATCGGTACCTTCGGATCGAGGCGGTGAAGATAGTAGAGGTCGATGACATCGGTCCTCAATCGTATCAATGCTTCATCCAATGTCTGCGTGATCGCCGCCGCCGAACCGTCGAGACCGCGTTTTCCATTGATCTCGCCAAGCGCGCATTTGCTGGCAAGGACGAAATCCTTGCGGCGATGTCCCAAGGCACGCCCGATCAGCGTCTCATTTGCTCCGAACCCGTAGAGAGCAGCCGTATCGAAGAACGTGACGCCTCTATCCAACGCATGTAACAGTAGCCGTTCAGCTGCTTCAGCCTCGGGACGCGGCTGATACCCATGCGAAAGGTTCATGCAGCCAAGACCAATTGCTGACACGGAAAACGGGCCTAAAGCGCGCTTTGGAAGGGTCGCGGTCATACTATGCTCTTCCTGCCTGTGGTAGCGCGAAGGGATCAGCGGACAAGCTGCGCTTCCAGTTCGCCAAGCACGCGATAGCAATCGAATACGCCGGCGACTGAGGAATTGGGCTCGCGACCCTCGCGGATGGCCGCGACGAACTCACGATCCTGTAACTCGATGCCGTTCATCGACACATCCACCTGGGAAACGTCGATCGGCTCCTCCTTGCCGTTCACCAGGTCGTCGTAGCGCGCGATGTAGGTGCCGTTATCGCAGATATACCGGAAATAAGTGCCGAGCGGTCCGTCATTATTGAACGACAGCGAAAGGGTGCAGATAGCGCCGGTTTCGCTCTTCAATTGGATCGACATATCCATCGCGATCCCAAGTTCCGCATGGATTGGCCCCTGCAGCGCATGTGCCTCGACGATCTTTCCGGCCTGATAGGCGAAAAGGTCCACCGTATGCGCGGCATGATGCCACAGCAGATGGTCCGTCCAGCTACGCGGCTCACCCTTCGCGTTGATGTTCTTGCGGCGAAAAAAATAGGTCTGGACGTCCATCTGCTGGACGTTCAGTTCTCCGGCCCGGATCTTGTTGTGCACATATTGGTGCGACGGATTGAACCGACGGGTGTGGCCCACCATGCAGACCAGACCCGTTTCCTTCTGCTTGGCCAGGACCGCTTGCGCGTCTGCCCAGCTGTCCGCCAGCGGAATCTCTACCTCGACATGCTTGCCTGCCTCCATGCAGGCAATAGCTTGCTTAGCGTGCATCTGCGTAGGCGTGCATAGAATGACCGCATCGACGTCGTCGCGGGCAAGCGTTTCATCGAGTTCTGTAGTGACGTGGCCGACACCGTATTTCTCGGCTATCGCCCGGGTCGGCTCCAGCTCGCGGCCGACCAGCGAAGTGACGGTCACGCCATCGATGTTCTTGAGGCCATCCAGGTGCTTCTCGCCAAAGGCGCCCGCACCAGCCAGTGCAATCCGCATATGTGACATTTCCTTATGTTGGGTTGCTTCGCGAAGCAGCCAGTTGCAGTTCAGCGAGCCCCTGCTCGAGGTCATCAAAGGCCTTGCGTATGCGTCGAGTAGACGCCTGAAAATCAGTCGCTCTCTCGTCTAGCGCCACCGCCGGCCAGCGAGCTTGATGCTCAGCCAGCGCGGCGCGCAAGACCGACAGGTTTTTGCGAAACCGCGACCAGGCAGCCGAAGCACTCGCGTGCGCTTG